>SKWB01000351.1 GCA_007129135.1 Halococcaceae archaeon
AGATCGACAGCGCGCACACGACCAACCGGATCACCAGCCTGGTCCGGAAGGCCGCGCTCGGCCGACTCACGCTCCCCTGCGAGATCCGCGGGGCCGAACGCGCGCTGGTCGTGCTCGCCGGCCCCTCCGAGTACCTGAACCGGAAGGGGATCGAGCGCGGCCGGAAGTGGACCGAGGAACAGACCGGCAGCATGGAGGTCAGAGGCGGGGACTACCCGGTCTCGGACGCCGAGGAGGTCGCCGCCGTCGTGTTGCTCTCGGGCGTCACCGACGTCCCACGGATCAAGGGGCTCCAGCAGGTCGCGATCGAGGCCCAGCACAACATCGAGGAGATCCGCTCCGAGAGCGAGGAGAAACTCGAGACGCTCGTCGACGACGGCCAGGACGAACTCGAACCGCTCTTTTAGTTCCCCCTAACCGGCTTTCGCACCGCTTAACCCCGCCTCGCGAGTAGCGTCGTCGATGCCAGCGTCCGAGGAGGTGGGAGTCGACCGGGTGGTCGTCCCGTTCGACGCCCGGGAGCCGTGTACGAGGCTCACCCCCGTTCTCGATCCGGACGAGCGCCGGGAGTTCTCCAGAGCGATGCTCGCGGACGTGCTGGAGGCGATCGGTGCCACGGGGATGGACCCGGAACTGCTCTCGACCGCCCCCCTCGACGTCGACGTTCCGGTGACGGTCGACGAGCGCCCGCTCACCCCCGCGGTGAACGATACCCTAGTACCTGGAACCGCCGTCGTGATGGCCGACCTCGCGCTGGCCACCCCCGAGGCGTTCTCCCGGCTGTTCGAGACTCCCGGCGAGGTCGTCCTCGCGCCGGGTCGCGGCGGCGGGACGAACGCGCTCGTCACCCGCCACCCGGAGTTCCAGGTCGACTACCACGGCGGTTCCTTCCTCGAACACCGCCGGATCGCCGACGAGTGCGGTCTCTCCCGTTCGGTCGTCGACTCCCACCGGCTCGCGACCGACGTCGACGAGCCCGGGGACCTCGTGGAGGTGCTGATCCACGGCGGGGGAACGAGCAGCGAGTGGCTCCGCGATGTGGGATTCGACCTCGACGGGAAGCGAGGGCGTCTCGGGCTCACTCGGAACGGGGAGCCGGTGGGAGCTTCGCGGTGAGTGCCAGGCCGAGGAGACCGACGCCCGCGAGCGCGAAGAAGGCCTCGTCGAAGTAGCCCGCGCCGCCGAGCGCGCCGACGGCGGCCGGGCCTGTCGAGGCGAGCGTCATGTACGCCGTGCGGACGAGGCCGAGGCCGCCGCCCTGCACGTCGGAAGGGAGCGCGGCGTTGACGTACGGGAACGTGATCGCGGCGAAGTTGAGCAGCGAGGTGAGCGCGAGCGTCACGGCGACGAGCGCGAGCGGACCCCGGGCGAACGGAAGTGCCGAGAGCGCGCCGATCGCGACGACGAAGATCACGGCGAGCGTACGGCGTGCGCCGAAGCGGTCGCCGGCGGCACCCGCGATCGGCTGGAAGAACATCCCGAAGCCGAAGAGCAGCCCGAACAGGAGCGCTGCCTCGCTCCCCGAGAGCCCCTTCTCGACGACGAGGTAGGTGGGGTAGAGCCCCGTCACCGCCTGCCAGAGCACGCTCGAGACGAACATGAGCGCCGTCGCGAGCAGCACTTCCCGTCGGAAGAAGGCGGCTCCGATCCGCGAGACCATCGCCCGCGAGAGCGTCTCGACGTCGGGCGTCGGGGAGGTGCTCTTCGGGATCGTCACCCAGAGCGCGACGGTGAGTGCGAGAAAGAGCGGGATCGCGAAGCCGAAACCGAGACGCCAGCTGGCGTAGGTCGCGAGCAGGCCGGCGAACGCGGGAAGCACGGCGTTGCCGGCGTTTCCGGCGCCGAGCGTCAGCCCGATCGCCGCGCCGTCGTGTTCGTCGTAGACGTCCGAGAGCACCGTGAGCCGGGTCGGCGAGTAAAGCGCCGTCCCGAAGCCGTAGAGGACGATCCCGCAGACGAAGACGGGGAAGGCGAGCGGGAGCGAGAGGAGGACGACCGCGACGAAACCGAGGGCTGCCGCGAGCGTGAGGACGTTTCGCTCGCCGATCCGGTCGCCGAGGAGGCCCCCGGGGAACTGGCCGAGCGCGTAGACCGCGTAGAGGACGGTGACGAGCGCGCCGGCGCTCGCGAGGTCGAGCGAGAACGCCTCGGAGACGAACGGCAAGAGCGCGGGGAGCACGAGCCGGACGCCGAGGACGAGGAACCAGCCGCAGGCGATCACCGCGAGGATCCGGCCGCGGCCGTCACCGCACAGGCCCGCGACCGTCTCGCCGATCCCACGTAGCGTCATGCCGGGGGGAGGCCGAGAGTCACCCTCGGTCTTGCGGTGGGGGAACCGCACGCCGGAGGGGATACCCTTTTGGCCGCCGACGGACGACCCCGAGTCGTGATCCCCGGGGCCGCGGAGTACGGCGTCGATCTCGCTCTCCCCGAGCGCGCGATCCGACGTGCGCTCTCGATCACCCCGGCGGACGTCGAGCCAGTGGAGGAGCTCACCGTCGCGAAGAACGTCTTCGTCCCGCTGACGACCGCCTGCCGATACACCTGCACCTACTGCACCTACTTCGACCCACCGGGCGAGGCGAGCCTGCTCTCGCCGGAGGAGGTCCGCGAGATCTGTCGCCGTGGCGCGGACGCTGGCTGTACGGAGGCGCTCTTCACGTTCGGCGACGACCCCGACGACCGGTACGAGGAGATCAACCGACAGCTCTCGGCGTGGGGCCACGACTCGATCCACTCGTATCTCCGTGAGGCGTGCGAGATCGCACTCGATACCGGACTGCTCCCACACTCGAACCCGGGCGACCAGAGCCACGAGCAGATGGGACTCGTCGCCGACGTGAACGCGAGCATGGGCGTGATGCTGGAGACGACCGCGGACGTGGCGGCTCACGCCGGTCCACGAAAGAAAACCCCCGGCCAGCGGCTCGCGACGATCCGAACGGCGGGCGACTTCGCGATGCCGTTCACGACGGGGATCCTCGTCGGGATCGGCGAGACGAGAGCGGACAGAGCCGAGAGCCTGCTCGCGATCCGAGAACTCCACGAACGGTACGGACATATCCAGGAGGTGATCGTCCAGCCGGTCGTAGAGAACGACCGGTGGCGGGGCGGGTCTCCAGACGTCGAGACGATCCGCGACGCGGTCGCGATGGCACGGTACGTCCTCCCCGAGTCGGTCTCGGTGCAGGCGCCGCCGAACCTCGTTTCGCTGGAGACGCTGCTCGACTGCGGGATCGACGACCTCGGTGGGGTCTCGCCCGTGACCGACGACCACATCAACCCCGAGTACCGGTGGCCGGCGCTCCGAGAGCTCGAACGACTGGCCGACGAGGCCGGCGTCCCTCTCCGCGAGCGGCTGCCGGTCTACGACCGGTTCGTTCCCGAGGAACTGGGCGGAACGGCGAGCGACGACCGCTGGCTCTCCGATCGGGTCGAGCGGGCGATCCGAGCCGAGGGCGAGGCGGGCGAGCGGTACCGTCGGGTGCTCGCGGGCGAGGGCGTGCTCACGCCGTAGGCTCACCTACTCGCGATGCGGAACTGATCGGTGCCCTGGCACTCGAGCACCGCCGGTTCGCGGAGTTTGACGACGTAGCCCGTCGGAGTCCGCTCCACCTCGGCGACGGCGTCGACCCGGGCGAGGCTCCCCAGGAGCTGGGCCGAGGGTGGATTCTGCGCTGCCGCGCAGTCGTAGACCGTGAGGAGGTCGCGCTCCCGACGGTCGTAGACGACGATCTGGGCGTGGCGGGGGAGACGCCAGCGTCCCTCCCCCGCGGGAACGAGGTGGTTCACACGTCAGGCTATCGTTCGACCGAGGTATAGGCACGCTCATCCCAGGAACCGGGCTTCGAGCTCCGGGATGCGCTTTCTGAACGCCGTGTAGAGGACCGAGAGGAGGAAGCCGGCGAGGACGAGCCAGCGGATCGGCCCCTCGAAGAGGACGAGAGCCGGGAGCGAGGCGAACACACAGAGCGCGAGGTCCTCGGGGGCGCCGTCGTAGCGAACCCACCGACGGGCGCGGAGCCAGGTACCGGGAACGTGGGCGTAGACGCTCCGGTCGGAGGTCGCCTCCCACGGCCTGATCTCGGTTCCGGCACCGAAGGCGTCCATCGCGGAGTGGACCGCGAGGCCGAGCACGAAGAAGGCGAGTGCGACGCTCGCGGTCGACGGTGCGAGCACGGCCAAGCCGAGGGCGGGGAGCGCGACGAGCCACCCGAGGACGGGAAAGTGGAGCGTCCGGCGGTGCTCGCCGACGAAGAGGTCGACGTCGGGGAGGAGGCTCCCCGCTATCGCGCCGACCGCCGCGGCGGTCCCGAAGGCGGGCGCGAGGAGGACCACCACGGAGCCCATCGCCGCGCCGACCGCCCCGTGGGTGGTGTTCATCATCGATCGGAGAGCGGGACGCTATCGGGATACGTCTTCTGCGGTCGGCTCAAAAAACGAGGGTCGGTTGCTGAAGCGATCTACTAGTCGAGCAGGCCCGCGACAGCACACAGCAGGTTGCCGAGCAGGTTACCCTCGCCGGCGACAGCCGTGATGTCGATAACGATCTGGGAAACGTCGACCTGCAGACCGAGCAGATCGAGGAAGATCGGTCCGACATCGAGGAAGAGGATCGGACACTCCTCCGGGTCATCCTCGTCGTTATCATCGTCAAGTAGACCCTCGAGGAGGCCGATAGCGTCCTCGAGAAGGCCGATGACCGTCTGGAATGTCTCGTTGATCTGAGTCGTCGGGTTGGTTTCCAACGCTCCCTGAAGACGACCGCTCGCGACGAGGTAGAACGGGTTCTCATCTTCCTCAGGTTCACGAAGATCCTGCCCCTCGAACGCCAATTCCTCAGCCGTGTCCTGATCGACGATCTCGAGCCCCGTGATGTCGAGTCGGCCGTCGAACGTCGCATCCCCCTCATCGAGGGTCCAGACGTCCTGGGTTTCCCCGAAGTCACCCAAGTCAGCGGGACCCTCGAATCGGAGTCGGTTTCGGTAGCTACCGCCCCGCTGTCCCTGCGCCGCGGCCGACCCGCTCGCTCCAGCGAGACCGGCACCGGCTAGTCCCGTGGCGGCGAGCGTTTTCAGCACGGTTCGTCGCGTCGAGTCGTCTGCGTCGTTCTCTCGTGTCATAACAGGTCACACCGTCCGTCTGGTGCACCTCTGACGAGGGCGCCACGTCAGAAGACTTCCATGCTTGCACACTAAAAAGTATAGGAATAAATATTCCCGGTATCCGAGCCGCCGAAACCCGTCCCGGAGAGCGGGTGATATCGGTTCCTCCCCACACCTCACAACGAGGTGCGGTAAAATCCGTTCTCAGTTCCGATAAACCAT
>SKWB01000009.1 GCA_007129135.1 Halococcaceae archaeon
CGGGGTGGGCGGTCGACGAGGCGACCGAGCGGGCGATCGAGGCCGGCGACACCGAGACCGCGATCCACCGGGCGAACGTCTACGGGCTGCTCGCGCTCGCCTTCGAGCGACCGGGCGACGACCTCGACGCGGCGCTCGCGGAGGGCGCGTTCGACGACGCGCTCGTCGAGTCCGCCCTGGCGGTCGATCCGCCGGTGGCCGAGTGCGCCGAGGCGGTCGGCGAGCAGCTCGCCGAGCGCGAGACGCTCGGCCGGCAGTGGGCGTCGCTGTTCGGCGTCGAGGAGGGGATCACCGTCTCGCCGTACGAGCTGACCTACCTCCCCGGCCCGCTGATGACGAACGTCCGGAAGCTCGCCGACATCGGCGGGTTCTACGAGGCGTTCGGTCTCTCGATCGTGCCGGGGAGGAACGACAGGAAGGACCACCTCTGTCTCCTGCTCGAGTTCCTCTCGATCCTCTGCGAACGGGAGGCGACGCTCCGGGAGGCAGGCGACGACCGCGGCGTCGCCGTCGTCGTCGGCGCACAGCGGACGTTCGTCGAGGACCACGTCGGCCGGTGGTACTGGCGCTTCGCCGGCGAGGTGAGCGCGCACGACGACGGCTTCTACGCCGCGCTCACGGACCTGCTCGCGGCGCTCGTCGAGCGGGACGTCGAGAGCCTCGACCTCGACCCGAACTGGGTCCCGGACCACCCGGAGGTCACCGAGTGGAACGAGGACGTCTTCGGCGACGTCGGCCGCGACTGCGGCGGCTGTGGCGTCGGCGGCGGACTCGATCAGGAGGCGGAGATGGACCCGCCACACGGGCAGGAAGGGGACCTCCCGTCGCCCCCGACACGGGACTGACCCTCCCGACCCGCGCCGGCGCCGCCCTCGCGCCCCTCTCCCTTCCCGACCTCCTTCGCCGACGCTACGCGTTCGCGAGCGCTCGCTCGAGCAGGTCGTCGGCGTCCGCCTCGAGACGTCGAACGCGCTCTCGGACGCCGGCGACGAACGCGGCGTCCTCGATCCCGTCGAGGTTGGCCCGGACGAGGCGCGCGGAACTCCCGAGCGTGGCGTGTACCACCAGCACGCCCGTCGCGCCGTCCTCGCTCGCGGTATCGGTCCCCTCCCCGATCGCACCCGGCGCGACGCGAAGGACGTCGGCGCAGACCTCGGCCGTCTCGAGCGGGATCTCGACGAGGAGCCGCCGTTCGGGCTCGTCCTCCTCGACGGCCGCCGCCCCCGTTCCGCCGGCGAGGCTCTCGACCGCCCTGGCGTCGGCCTCGGCGAGTTCGAGCAACCGGGCACGCAACGAACGGAGACGGGCGGCGCGCTCGCGGAGGTCGTCCTCGACGTCGGCGTAGCCCTCCTTTCCGACCGTGTGGACACAGACCATCTCGCAGAGGGCCGTTCCGGAGGCGGCGCTCACCGCGGCGACCGCGCCCGCGCTCGGTGCCACGGCGGACGAGGCCACGCTGTCGAGGAACTCGTCGATGGGTCGGTCGGCGAACGTCACGTGTGTCTCCCGACTCGTGGTGTCGGGACTTATACCGAGCGGGGAAGCGGTCCGAACGTCCGACCGCGTTCGATTCGATGGCAACCGGACCTCCGCGACCGATTCGGACGACGCCGTGGTCGGTGAACTCCCGTCGAACCCCTCCCCATTCGTCCCAGCACGGGGATCTCGCTGGAAACGAGTCCGTCGTCGATCGCCCACTCGCTCCGAAGGCACCTCGTGATAGGTCCGCGAGCACCCCCGATCCGCCTCACGCCCCCGAAGCCGTCCGCAGGGCCCCGATTCCCGACACCTGAACGATCCGGCGGCGGTGTCGCGGTCCTCACGCGGTTCGGCCCGATCCGGGTAGAGTATCCGAACGGCCGATCCTCCGGTGTCGAGGGCCTGAGATGACCAAATAGCTAAATCGACGCTCCGTGTACTACCGCTATCATGCCGACGGTTACCACGGACGCGCCGCTCGGGGACATCGAGTACCTCGCGCGGTCGCCGTACCGCGTTCGAACGCTGAACGCGCTGTCGGAGGAGCCGCGGAGCCGATCCGAGCTCCGGGAGGCCACCGGCGCCTCCCCGTCCACGGTCGGTCGGCTCCTCCGCGAGTTCGAGGAGCGTCGGTGGATCAGACGGACCGGACACGAGTACGAGACGACCCAGCTCGGGGCGTTCGTCGCCTCGGGGATGGCGGACCTGCTCGAACGGATCGAGACCGAACGACAGCTCCGGGAGGTCTGGATCGAACTGCCGATCGACTCGTGTGAGCTCTCGGTCGAGGCCGTCTCGGACGCGACCGTGACGCTCGCGGAGGCCTCCGCTCCCTACAGACCCATCGACCGGTTCGTCTCGCTGCTCGAGGGTACCGACCGGTTTCGGTTCCTCGGCTCCGAACTGGCGCTGATCGAGCCGTGTCGGACCGAGGCCTGTCAGCTGATCGCCGACGGGATGCGAGCGGAGATCATCGACCCGCCGGCGGTCGCGATCGACGTCCTCGAGGCCTACCCGGAGCTCTGTGCCCGGATGCTCGAGACCGGGAACGTCACGATCTACCTGCACGACGACCTCCCGGAGTACAGCCTCTGTCTCCTCGACGACCGCGTCGCGATCCCCGGCTACGACCCCGTGAGCGGGACCGTCCGTGCGTTGATCGACACGGGTACCGACGCGGCTCGAGAGTGGGCGGAGTCGACGTTCGTGCGCTACCGACGCGAGGCGGAGCCCCTCCCGCCGCTGGAGGCGCTCTGAGGACCGCGTCGCGCGAGAGGAGTTCGCACCGATCGCCCACGGATCGGTGATCACCACCGGGCTAGGACGCGAGGACCCAACAGGTAACGATCCGACGTGTCGGTGCGATCGAAGCCACGATTGGTAGTAGCACCGACCTCCGGCGTAGTGGAGTCGCTCCCGGAGGACGGTTCGGTGGACCTGGGCCGGCGGACGTGCTACCCGGGCACCGGCCGTTCGACGTCGATCCCCTCGGGCAGGTCGGAGACGAACTCCTTGATTATCGTCTCCTCGGCCCTGTGCAGCGTTTCGCTACACGTCGACTTCGCGATCCCGACGGACTCGGCGAGTTCGGTGAGCGTACAGCTACGCGGGGTGTCGTAGTAGCCGTGCTCGACTGCCGCTACCACGAGTTCCCGTTGCCGGACCGAGAGGAGCTGTGTCGAGTCGACGACCGAGCTGACCCGCTCGACGCGATACTCGAGCCCGAACCGCTCGAGCTGGGTACAGAGCTCCGAGAGCTGTGCGCTCGACCCGGTCACCTCGATCGTCGCCACGCCGTCTCGGATATCGACCGGGAGTTCGATCGGCAACCCGGAGGCCTGTGCGGAGAGCAACAGGAGCGGGGCCGTCGTCTCGAACTGTACCGTCCCCCGGCTCTCCGTCCCGTGAAGCGGCGTCACCTCGACCAGTCCGTGGTGGTCGAGCATCGCCTCGACGACCGCTCGGGGATCGTCGTGGGTGATCCGGACGATCCCGTAGCCGGTCTCCTCGCCCGGCATCGCCGCCAGGACGCGGAACCGTGCCTCGGGAAACCTCCGCGAGACGTCGCTGATCCAGAGGCCCTCGGGCAGTCCGACCGCCAGCGTTGCGTGACTCATACTATCGGTTCGTCCCCCCCACCGCTTAGAACCGTCCCGAACATGTTCGTCATTGGGTAGTCTGGGCGGGGCGGCTCACTCCACGACGAGGTCGCCGATCTGCTGGGCCTGGTGGTAGCTGCAGACGTAGCTCGCCATCTCCTCGCTGGCTTCGAACTCGAGCGTCGCGCTCTCGCCTTCCTCCTCGACCTCGTCGCTCACCAGGTCGTCGACGACGTCGTCGTCGTCCCAGATCTGGAGGTCGTGGAGGACGCCGTCGGCGTTGACCCACTCGATCGTGTACTCCTCGCCCGCCTCGAGGACGAGCGTCGGATTCTCCTCCCCCTCGATCTCGCTCGGCTCGAGGCCTTCCCAGTGGGTCGAGTAGCCGTCGAGGACGATCTCGGTCCCGGCGTCGATCTCGTATCCGTCGGTATCTCCGGCGTCGTCGTCATCGTCCGGTTCGTCGCCGTCGTCCTCCGGTTCGTCGCCGTCGTCGTCCGGCTCCGGCCCGTCGGTGTCGTCGGCACAGCCGGCGAGGCCGACCGCGAGCGCGCTACCGAGCGTGATCGTGAACGTGCGCCGTCCGAATCGTCGGGTCTGTCGGACTGTCATCACCCGGATCTCGGGTCCCCGTCTTCAAGCCCCCTGTCCCGGTTCCCAGCGGGTGGGAAGGCGTTCGAACATGTTCGCAGGCGTTCCCAGTCGGTGGTAACCGGCTCCGCGGTTCATTCCCCGGCGGTCCCGACTCGGGGCTAGAGGTGACTCACCGACAGATGAAACAGGACGATCCCGACAGAGACCCGCTTCCGCTCCCGGACGACCCGGAGTGGGAACCCCGGATGCGGTCGCTCTTAGCGGAGACGGAGTACGACACCGAGTTGGGCCTCGACCTCGCACGCGACGCCCAGCGGCTCGTCGCCGGCGAGCTGACCGAAGCCGAGTTTCACGAGCGACACCACGAGGCCGTCCTCGAGGAGTTCGGCGAGGACGAGCGTCCGACTACCGAAGCCGTCGAAGACGACACCGAGGGAGCTCTCGGCTCGTTCGTCTCGTCGATGGAGCGGCTCGCCGACGGCGACGCGGAACTCGACCGGCGGGAGATGCTGAAGAAGTCCGGAGCGGTCGCCGGCGCGGCGTCGCTCGGGGTCTGGGCGAGCGCGAGCGGGTCCGCCACGGGCGGCGACGGCGCCGACGACGCGGGTGCGAGCGGCGGCGAGGACGACGGAGCAGTCCAGTGGGGGATGGTGATCGATCTGGAGAAGTGCGACGGCTGTCTCGCCTGCGTCACCGGCTGTCACCAGGAGAACGACACCGGCCCTGGCGAGAACTGGATGTACGTCTTCACCTACGAGGACGAGGGCCAGGCCGGCGAGAACTTCCTCGTGCGCACCTGTCAGATGTGCTCGAACGCCCCCTGCGAGAAGGTCTGTCCGACGACGGCCAGACACACCAGAAGCGAGGACGGCCTCGTGCTCACCGACTACGACGTCTGTATCGGCTGTCGCTACTGCCAGGTCGCCTGTCCATACGGTGTGAACTACTTCCAGTGGGGCGAGCCCGAGACGCCACAGGAGGAGCTCGATCCCGAGCACGTCTACGACGGGCGGGACCGCTGGGTCGACAGCCGGCCGCCGAAGGGCGTGATGGGCAAGTGTACGATGTGTCCCTCCCGCCAGGACGGCGCGATGGGCGAGGAGATGGTCGGGACGACCGCCTGCGAGGACGCCTGCA
>SKWB01000175.1 GCA_007129135.1 Halococcaceae archaeon
ACCGGACCGAACGCTCTTACTGGTCGGAGAAGAAAGGGAGTTGATGGCCGGACTGCTGCCCTCCGATCCGGACACCTCCGGCTCCGAGGCCGCCGAGCCGCGGGTGATCGGCATCGAGGGCGACGACGCCGAGGCGCTGATCGGGGCGCTCTCCTCGGAGACGGCCCGGTCGCTGCTCTCCGCGCTCCACGACGAGCCGGCGACCCCCTCCGCGGTCGCCTCGCGCGTCGACACCTCCCTGCAGAACGCCCAGTACCACCTCGGGAAGCTCGAGGCGGCCGGCCTGATCCACGAGGCCGGGACCGCCTACTCGGAGAAGGGCCGCGAGATGAGCGTCTACGCCCCCGCGGACGCCCCGCTCGTGGTCGTCGCGGGCGACGAGGAGACGACGACCGGACTTCGCTCCGCGCTCACGCGCCTGCTGGGTGCGGTCGCCGCCCTCGGCGTCGCGAGCGCCGTCGTCGAGCGGCTACTCGGAACCGGGCTGCTCCCGGGTGACCTCGGCGTCGCCGAGGACGACGTGGCAGAGGATCCGGGCGTGCCCGACGACGGGGACGAGACGGTCGACGAGGCGGTCGAGGAGCCCGAAGGGGACGCCATCGAGGACGACGCACCGACCGACGACGTGGCGACGCCCGAGGGGGCGCCGATGCCCGACGTCGGCGTGGTCGAACTCGGGGAGGTGAGCCTCTCGCTGCCACCCGGAGTGCTCTTCTTCCTCGGTGGGCTGGTCGTGATCGCCGCGCTCTTCGCGCTCCGGTACACGCGGTACTGAGATCGCTCGACCCTCCCGTCGCCGTGATCGACCGGGGACACCCCGTGGGTTTTTAGCCCGGAACGCCCCAGTCAGAACGTGGCCCAGACGAATGGGTACCTGCGGTTCTTCCCGTACGACAGCCCCTACGAGAACCAGCGCGAGGCGATGGACCGGATCTCGAACGCGCTCGCACGCGGCCAGAACGTGCTCTTCGAGGGCGCTTGTGGGACGGGGAAGACGCTCTCGGCGCTCGTCCCGGCGCTCGGCTACGCCAAGGAGGAGGGGAAGACGGTCGTCATCACGACGAGCGTCCACCAGCAGATGCGCCAGTTCGTCGCCGAAGCCCGGGCGATAACGAGGGAGGAGCCGATCCGGGCGGTCGTCTTCCGGGGGAAGTCCTCGATGTGTCACATCGACGTCGGCTACGAGGAGTGCCAGGTGCTCCGGGACAACACGAGGGAGTTCGTCGATGCCGAGCGCGATCTGGCGCAACTCGAGCGGCGAGAGCGGAGCCTACTGGCCGACGCACAGGGCGGCGACGGCGAGGCGGCGGAGGCACGGGCGGCGGTGATGAGCGAGCTCGAGACCGTCGAGGAGCGGCTCTCTGATCTCGAGGAGACGAACACCTGCGAGTACTACTACAGGAACCTCTCGACCGACACGGAGGGGTTCTACCGCTGGCTGTTCGAGGACGTCCGGACGCCCGACGAGATCTACGACTACGCCGACGAGCGGACGCTCTGTGGCTACGAGCTCCTGAAAGACGGGATGGAGGGTGTCGACCTCGTCGTCTGTAACTACCACCACCTGCTCGATCCGGGGATCCGAGAGCAGTTCTTCCGCTGGCTGGGTCGCGATCCGGAGGACGTGATCTGCGTCTTCGACGAGGCGCACAACGTCGAGGACGCCGCGCGTGAACACGCCACCCTCACCCTCACGGAGACGACGCTCGACAGCGCGCTCGACGAACTCGCGGAGTGTGACGACCCCCGCGCGGAGCACGCCCGGTCGACGCTCGTCGCCTTCCGACGGGCGCTCGAGACCGTCTACGAGCTGTCCTTCTCGTTCGGCGAGCGCGAGAGCGTGGGCGAGAGCTGGCGTGACGTCCCGATCGAGAACGAGGATGGACGAGACGACCTGACGATCGAGTTCCTCTCGGAGTACACGGGGAGGGGGATCGACCGCGACCTCGACGCGGCGCTCGCGCTCGGTCGGGACCTGGATCAGCAGTACGAGGAGGCGTACAAGTCGGGGGGGACGGCGACGCGCACCGAGTGTCAGACGCTCACCGCCGCGGCGTTCGTCGGGCGGTGGCTGGAGGAGGGAGCCGACCCCGATCGGTATCCGGTCATCTCGGTCCGCCGGGACTCGGGAACGGACGAGGTCTACGGCCGGGCCGAACTCTACACCTGTATCCCCCGGGCCGTAGCGAGCGACCTCTTCTCGGAGGTCTACGCGAGCGTGCTGATGAGCGCCACTGTCAGGCCGTTCGACGTCTTCGCGGACGTCCTAGGCCTCGAGGAGTCGGTGACGATGGCGTACGGGATGACGTTCCCCGAGAATCGCAGACGGACCTTCGCGGTGGACGTTCCCCCGCTCTTCTCGAGCGACCGCGAGGACCGGGAGGTACAGGGGACGGTGCGCACCGTCATCGAGGACGCGATCAGGATGACGCCCGGCAACACCCTCCTCTTCTTCCCGAGCTACCGCGAGGCCGAACGGTATCACGGGATGGTGTCGACCGCGGTCGACGCGGACTGTCGGCTCGACGAGCCCGGAACGCGAGCCGAAGAGCTCAGACAGGCGTTCACCGCCTCGGAGAACGCGGCGCTCTTCACGTCGCTGTGGGGCACCCTCACCGAGGGGGTGAGCTTCGACGGCGACGACGCCCGTACCGTCTGTGTGGTGGGCGTACCCTATCCCCACCTCGACGAACGGATGCAGGCGGTGCAGGACGCGTATGCGGAGGCCTACGGCGGGAGCGAGGACGCCGGCTGGGAGTACGCCGTCGAGATCCCGACGGTGAGAAAGACCCGGCAGGCGCTCGGGCGGGTGATCCGCTCGCCGGAGGACTTCGGCGTTCGGATCCTCGTCGACCGCCGGTACACCTCGGAGTCCGCCCGGAAGATGGGAAAGTACAGCGTCCACGGCTCGTTCCCGCCCGAGGAACGCGAGGAGTTGATCGACGTCGGCCCCCAGAAGCTGAAGTTCGCGATGCTCAACTTCTTCGGCGACCTGGAGGCGTACGAGAACCCCCCGACGCCGTAGCGAGCTCATCCCGAGAGCCGAAGCGTGCTGATCGTCTCCCCGTAGGTCGCGTCCCAGAACTCGAGTTCGCGAACGCTCCAGACGACCGCTTCGACGTCGAGAGCGCGGAGTCGGTCCGGATCGAGGTCGCCCCCGCGAGCGAGCGTGATATGTGGGACGTACGCCTCGCCCTCGGTCGGGTGTTCCTCGACGAGGTCGAGGAGTCGCTCGTGGAGCGTACGGAGTGTGTGGCTCTCGATCGCGAGGTAGACGACCGGCCCCTCGCCCCAGACCGGTTCCTCGAAGGCGTCGATCCGGGTCACCCGGGCCTCGAACGCGTCCGTTCCCGAGAGCGCGTCGCGCACCTCCCGTTCGAGACGGGCGTACTCGCCCGGCGAGCGCCCGCCGAACCGTTTGAGGACGAGCGTCCGTCGCTCGCGGACCCGCGCCGCCCCGTAGAGGTCGGGACGGAGCCGCTCACAGAGCGCCTCGACGCGGCCCGGGAGGCGGACGTTCAGGCTGTACATGGGATCGGACGTAGGGCGGTCGGGGGCATAACCGACGCGTGTCGACCGTGCCCGCAAGCGTTGCCACCCCGAAAGGGATTAATAGCCTCCGATCGGTACTGTGACGTAATGACGCGGCGCTCGCCACTCGGTTCGCCTCGGTCGGTGAGCATCGCGTGGGTTCCGCCTCGGCCGGACCCGCGAGCGCGGCGACCGCGACGGGCCCTCTAGGCCCACCTCTCCTCACACCCCAGATCCACGGTACTCCTCGCGACCAGCGAATCGATCGTTTTCGGCGTCACGGCCACGTCTGCAATTATTTTTCGAATTTGAAATAGTAGAATTTAAGCCCGGTCGGGGAGCCGTATCGAGTACGATGAAACGCGTTGCGCTCGCCTTCTCGGGCGGGCTGGACACGACCGTCTGCGTATCGCTGCTAGAAGAGGAGTACGGCTACGACGAGGTCGTCGGCGTCACCGTCGACGTCGGCCAGCCGGCCGATGAGTTCGCCGAGGCGACCGAGACCGCCGACGCGCTGGGACTCGACCTGCACATCGTCGACGCGAAGGCGGAGTTCGCCGAGGCGTGTCTCGACGCCGTGCGCGCGAACGCGACCTATCAGGGCTATCCCCTCGGAACCGCGCTCGCCCGCCCGGTGATCGCCGAGTCGATCCTCGAGGTCGCGGAGGAACAGGGCTGTGACGCGCTCGCACACGGCTGTACGGGCAAGGGCAA
Source organism: Halococcaceae archaeon (assembly GCA_007129135.1). Taxonomy (GTDB): domain Archaea; phylum Halobacteriota; class Halobacteria; order Halobacteriales; family Halalkalicoccaceae; genus Natronorarus. The sequence goes on from SKWB01000175.1 coordinate 4,246, forward strand.
CGACCAGCTCCGCTTCGAGGCCGTCTGGCGCGGTTCGGACCTCGACGTGATCGCGCCCGTACGCGAACTCGGCCTGACCCGGAAGTGGGAGATCGAGTACGCCGCGGAGCGGGATCTGCCGGTACAGGCCGGCAACGACGGCGTCTGGTCGATCGACTCGAACCTCTGGTCCCGCGCGGTCGAGGGCGGGAAGCTCGAGGAGCCGAGCTACGTCCCCCCGGAGGAGATCTACGAGTGGACGAGCGAGCCCTCCGGCGAGAAAGCGGAGGTTCAGGTCACGTTCGAGGAGGGGATCCCGGTCGCCGTCGACGGCGAGGCGATGGGGCCCGTAGCGCTGATCGAGCACCTGAACGAGTACGCAGGAGCCTACGGCGTCGGCCGCACCGACGTGATGGAAGACCGGATGCTCGGGCTCAAAGTACGCGAGAACTACGAACACCCCGCGGCGACGGTCCTCCTGACTGCTCACCAGGCGCTCGAGGACCTCGTGCTCACGCAGGAGGAGCGTTCGTTCAAGAAGGTAGTCGAAAACGAGTGGTCGGAGAAGGCGTACCAGGGGCTCGTCTTCGCGCCGCTGGTCGACGCGCTCGAGGCGTTCATCGAGGAGACCCAGGACGTCGTGACCGGAACGGCCACCGTCAGGCTCCAGGGCGGGCACGCGCGTGCGGTCGCCCGCGACAGCGAGTACGCCGTCTACTCCGAGGAGATGGCCTCGTTCAACACCGAGGACGTCGCCGGGATCGCCCAGGAGGACGCCACCGGCGTCGCGAAGTACCACGGCCTGCAGGAGCGCCTCGCGAACGCCGTCAAGAGAGAGAAGGAGAACATCGAGGCCGTCGCCGACGGCGGGACGGAGGAGTGAGTATGGAGGAGCCCACGGAGACGGCGGTTCGCCGCGACCGGTTCAGCGGCGGCCCCGCCCGTGGGTTCCTCTCGTCGATGGGTGAGGACGAGCGGATCTTCGAGGCCGACCTCGCGGTCGACCGTGCGCACGTCGCGATGCTCGCGGAGCAGGGGATCGTCGGGACGGGCGAGGCCGAGACGATCATC
>SKWB01000395.1 GCA_007129135.1 Halococcaceae archaeon
ATGATTCCGGGAATGTCGCCGATCCCGTCGCCGTCGCTGTCGTTGAAGCTCCGCGGATAGACCTGGTAGACGACCGCCTCCTTCCACCAGGCCCGGTCGACGTCGCTCCGTGGTGCGTTCATGCTCATCGCTCTCGGTCCGACGCCTTATTTCCGCCCGGTCTCGACCGCGTGCGGTGCGTTTAATACCCGTCCAACGGGAAGAACGCCCATGAGCGACGAGCGAGCGAGGGACGAGGAGGAGGGCCAGGCCCAGGCCCCGGGCGAGGAGTCGGGTCCGATGGTGAAACAGCGCGGGACGCAGGAGGAGACCGTGAGCACGACCGAGGTCGAACAGGACCCGCCGAAGCGGCCGGAGGTCGAGCGGACGACCGCCCCCCAGAGCCCGTACACGAACCGCGACGTCGCCGTCGGGGCGGGGATCCTGCTCGTCGGCCTGCTCGTCGCGTTCGCGATCCCGCTGCTGCTCGCCTAGTCCCCCCGGTAGGGCTCCAGGTCCTCCCCGCAACACGGACAGTAGACGAGTTCCGCGTCGCTCTCGTCGACGCCCGAGGCCTCGATGAAGCCGGAGGCGAGGATCGACGCCGGAAGCGCGAAGAGCCCGATACCGAGCACCGCGACGACCGCTCCGAAGAGCTGGCCGAGCGGCGTGACGGGGTGGACGTCGCCGTAGCCGACCGTGGTCAGGGTGATCACGCCCCACCAGAGCGTCTCCGGAATCGACGGGAACGCCTCGGGCTGGGCCTCGTTCTCGATGAAGTACATCACGCTGGAGGCGAGCAAGAGGAGCAGGCCGGTCGCGGAGAACGTCACCACGAGGTCGCTCCTCTTTCGACGGATCACGTCCGTGAAGAGCACCATCGAGTCGTCGTAGCGGGCGAGTTTGAAGAGCCGGAGGAATCGGACGAGGCGGATCGCCCTGAGGAACCGGAGGTCGACGATCGCCCCGAAGAAGAACGGGACGATCGCGAGCAGGTCGACGATCATGTACGGGCTGGCGGCGAAGCGGAGCCGGCCCCAGACGGGGTGGGCGTACTCCGGGAGTTCGGTCGCCGCCCAGAGCCTGCCGAGATACTCGATCGAGAACACCACGACCGAGAGCAGTTCGAAGCCGTAGAACTCCCTCCCGTAGGCCTCGTGGAGCGGATCGACCGTCTCCAGCATCACCGCGAGGACGTTGAGGACGATCAGGATCAGGATCGCGGTATCGATCGTGTAGCCCAGTCGCCCGCCCGCTCCCACCTTGAAGATCCGGTGCGCCCACGCGCGCGACTCCTTGTATCGGGACATGTCGGATTCGTGGTGGATACCGACAAAAACCCCGCCGTTCGGCCGCTACTCCGCTTCCCGGAGCGTGACCCGTTCGGCCTCGAACTCCTCGACGAACGCACCGGGGCCACCGACGCGGACCTCACCCTCGTCCGTCTCGATCACGATGGCGTTCTCGACGGCGAAGGCGCTCGTCGTCGGCTCGAGGAGGCTCTGTCTCGTCTCCACCACGCTGCCCTCGACCGTCCGCTCGCCGTCGGTCTCGTGGACGGGGCGGACGGAGACCGTCGCCTCCAGGTCCGTCCCGGCCTGGAGGTGGAGCGTCGCCTGGAGCACCGCGTGGCGGAAGCCGTCGTAGCTGTGCGGTAAGGGGGCCGGCTCCTCCGCGTAGACCTCCTCGGCCATCGGCCAGTAGTTCCCGAGGAAGGAGCCGACCAGCACCGCGACAAGCTGGTCCTGCGTGTAGCTGATCGCCCGGAGGTCGCTGGTGGTCCGCCCGAGCATCTCGTTCGGCGCGGTGAGTCCGGAGGTCGCGTCGACCGTGAGCATCGTCGGGCCGTGTTCGCTCCAGACGCGGACGACGCTCGCCGCGCCGGAGAGCCCGTCGACCTCGGTCTCACCCTCGAGACCGGTGAGCAACAAGAGGACGGCGACGTCGCGCTCGGTCGCTGCCACGAGCTCCTCTCTGACCTCCTCGAAGATCGAGTGTGGGATCGAGAGCGCCACCTCGTCTCTGGACCGCTCGAGCAGCCTGCGGATTCGTTTGAGCACCGTCGGCCGGGCTTTGATCACCTCGAACTTGTCGTCGGTCTCCGCGACCGCGGTGTAGCGTGCTTCGAGGTCCGGGCGCATCTCCTCGAGCGTCCCCGTGAGCGTCCCGATCAACTCCTCGGGCGGGCGGGCACGGATCGTCGTCGGCACCGCGTGGTCGTTCACCTCGACGAACCCTCGTTCCTCGAGTTCGTCGCTCACGCTGTAGACGTAGCGCTTCGAGACGCCCGCGCCCTCCGCGATGGCGCTCGCTTTCGCCTCGCCGTGATCGAGGATCGTCAGGTACGTCGCGACCTCCTTCTCGGACAGCCCGAAGCTCCGGAGCCGGGCGGTCAACTCGGATTCGTCCATCTCCCGGTTCGAAGGAGCCCGCCCACCGGTATAAACTCCGTCGGGCTCGATCAGCGCTCTCGTACGAAGGCGACACCCTCGGCGTTGCCGAGCGTGACCGGCTCCCCCGCGGAGTCGACGTCGACGCCTGGCGGCGAGAGCGCCGGCTCCCACCCCTCCGCTGGCACGCCGAGCAGCGCTGCGGGCTCGACGACTTCCGGTGAGCCCTCCATGTTCGCCACGAACAACAGCTCCTCCGCCCCATCGGGAGAGGTGCGGACCCCACGGAAGAGGATCCGTCGGTCCGCCGGTCTCGCGTACTCGAATCGGTCCTCCGGACCAAAGTCGCGCCGAAGCCACGGCCGCTCCTGGCGGAACTCGCGGACCGAGAGCGAGAAGGCCGTCCACGCCTCGTCCCCGCCCGTGTGGTTCGAGAGGTTCGCGAACTCGTGGAAGTCGGCCATCCAGCCGTCTGCGACCCGTTCGACGAACTCCCCGGTGATCTCCCGGTCGGAGAGCGGGGGCTCCGCGGCCGCCAGCACCGTCGCGATCGAGCGCGGGTCGTACTCGGTCACGTCGAGCGCCGCCCGGAGTGCCCGCAGGAACCGCCGGAGCGAGCCGCGTGACTCGAAGCCGAGGCGCTTCAACCGGGCGAAGTTCGCCTCCTCGAGGTACGCCTCGGGGGTGACCTGCCAGTCGATCGCGCGGGACTCCTCGGCGACGACCTTCACGTTCCACTCCCCGTCGGTGTCGCGGACGAACCCCCAGGGCGCGCGCGCGTTCGCGTGGACGAAGTCCATCGGCACGCCCGGTAAGAAGGCGTGGAGCAGGAGCGTGGCTGCTGCGCTGTCGTAGGCCTCGTCGAGGATCTCTGGGAGCTCCTCGCCCAGATACGGGTTGACGTTGCCCTGGTGGAACTCGACGTCAGTGTCCATCTGTGTTCCTCTCCGTACGGTGTCGTGGTTCGCGACGCCGGTGATCCAGTTGCCCCCCCGTTCCGCGACCTGTTCGAGTCGCCACCACTTCCCGATCCAGAAGGTGAGCAACGCCGGCGTGTTGTGGGCGAACGAGACCGGGCTCCACTGGAACGCGTGCGGGTGGGCCTCGATCAGCGTCCGGTAGGTCGAGGCGAGCTCCCAGTCCTCTCTGGGCCACGGCCGACCGTCCTCGTAGATCATCCACGGGCGGTACTCGACGCCCGCGACCGCCTGGACCACCCGGTCCATCTCCGCCAGGAACTCGTCGTCGTGGACCGCCTCCTCCCGATCGTCGTCCCAGTAGGTGAAGTCCTGTGCGCCGTCGACGCGGATCCCGTCCGCGCCGAAGTCCATCTTTCGGCGCTGCATCTCCAGGAGCAGCGCCCTGACGACCGGGTGTCTGTACTCCAGTTCGAGGCCGTACATCCCCGGCCCCTCGACGAACGGTTCGGGCAGTAGTTCCGCGCCCCGCTCGTCGGCGTGGCCCAGCGCGACGTCGAAGACGACCGTGACGCCGAACTCGTGACACGTCGCGATCAGGTCGACGAGTTCGTCCGGTCGCCCGCTACGAAGGACGGCGGGGTTCGGCGCGGAGAACCCCGAGACGACGACGTCGTAGCCCCAGTTCACCTGATCGGGTTTCCGGAGGTGGACGGCGACGACACCGCTCCCGTCCTCGTCTCCTGCACCACCTTCACCCTCGACGACCTCCCAGCGCGGTGGGGCCGACGCCCGCTCGGTGAGTGGCTCGACCGGCATCAGCTGGATCGCGTCGTAGCCCGCGAACGCTCGCTCGGCGGGCGTGAGCGCCTCGCCCGCCTCGAGTTTCCCCCCGATCGTCTCGATCCGCTCGGCCAGCCCCGCGAGCGTCCCGTCCTCGGTCGCGGTCCCGGGGTGGACCTCGAGCATGCTCGTCGCCGGCCCGATCCGTGGCGGTTCGTCGCCCGCGTCGCTCCCCTCGGCCAGCGAGCGGAAGTGCCCCCGGTCGGCGCGCTCTGCGTCGAGTCGTTCCACGTCGTAGAGCTCCACCGGTCCCCACGCGCCGAACGGCAGCGAGTACGGGACCGGATCGCGGATCGGCTCCCCCTCGCACCGGAGCCAGTAGAGCGTTCCCAGCTCAGATCGGGTGCCCGGTCGCACCCCCGAGAGCGCGACCCAGTGGTACTCGCCGTCCTCTGAGGGGACCGGCTCGACGCGCTCGCGGCGAAAGCTCGCCTCGGTCTCCGCCGCCTCCAGGTCGACGTCGTCCATCGCGGTGAACAGTTCGAGGGTCGGCGACTCGCCGCGACCGAGATCCGGCGTCCAGAACCCGATCTCCGCGAGTTCGTCCTCACCTCGCCAGTGAGCGCCGAGCCGTTCGGCGACCCGTTTGGCCCCCTCGAACTCTGAGTCGGTTGCGGAGAGCATCTCGGCACACCACGCGGCGAGCGCCTCGCTTCGCTCCCGGTCGACGATCACCGTCATCGCTCGAACACCGCGACGCTCCCGACGTCGACCCGCGAACCCTCGGCGGTCGACTCCACGGGGACCTCCTCGCCCGTGATCAGCTCCCGCGGCACGAACCCCTCTCGGATCGTCACGGGGACCGACCCCGGCCCGAAGTTGAGGACGACGATCACCCGCTGACGCTCGCCCTCGCGGCCGAAGGCGACGAGGCCCTCCGACGGCGAGTCGTACTCGACGGGGACGAGGTCGGCGTCGAAACCCAGCGCCTCTATCTCCTCTCGTGCCCGGACGAGCGACCGGACGTGCTCGTAGGTCGCCAGGTCGACCGTCCCGAAGTCGACCGACTCGCGTCTGTTGGTCGTTCCGAGTTCCTGCCCGGCGTAGAGCATCGGGACGCCCGGGAGCGTGAAGGTCGCCGCGGTCGCCGCGAGCATCTCGTCGTAGCCA
>SKWB01000017.1 GCA_007129135.1 Halococcaceae archaeon
GCCTCGGGGAGTAACACTCGAACGGCCTCGAAGCCGAGCGACCGGACGTCTCGCGGGGTCACCGACGCGACGTAGGGCGTCAGCCCGGCCGGCACGACCCGGCCGACGACCGACTCGAGTTCGGCCGATCCAGTCGGGGTCTCGCCCTGCCCGACGTCCGCCGCGGGCACGGTGGCCTCCGCCGAGACGAACTCCCTCGCGGCGTCGGGGTACGACGCGTACTCCCCGATCCAGGCGGACTGCTCCTCGGCTTTCTCCGGACCCATCGCTCGGAGCTCGGTCCAGTTCTGGAGCGCCTCCGAGAGCGCGGACCGGGCGGCCGAGACGGGGTCGAGGTCGGCGGCGGAGCCGACGGCGAAGCGCGGCCACTCGTCCTCTCGGTGGACCGCGACGGCCACCACGGGGAGGTCGACGTCCATCGTGACGAGCAGCGCCGTCGTCTCGAGACCCTCACTCCGCGCCCGGCGCGCGAGCGTCTCGTACCCCTCGTGGTCGACCCGGAGCGCGAGCGGGTCGGCCGTCGAGTACCACGAGAGCATCGTCGCGTCGCGCTCTATCGCCTCGTAGAGCCCCGAGAGCGTCGCCTCCACGGGCGAGTTCCCGAGGCCGAGTCCGGTCGTGATCGCTCCGCCGAACCGTCGCTCCGGCGGCGGGAAGCGGACGAACTCCGCCGGCAGACGGACGACCTCGCCCGTATCGAGGCGTTCGCCCTCGCTCCAGGGGATCGGTTCGTCGACCGGCTCCCCGCGGGCGAACGCCTCCGGAGCCACCGCGCGGTCGACCTCGGAAGGCGTCCCCCGCTCGAACCCCTCGGTCCTGTAGACGCCGGCGCTGTAGCGTTCGAGCGCCTCCCCGAGCGCCTTCATGTAGGCCCGGTCCCAGCCGGCGTCCACACCCGCCGCCTGTGAGGCGGCGCTCGCGTCGCTGAACGGGGTCGGTCGGAGCGTCGCGAGGTAGTAGGGCACCGGAAACGACTCGGCCTCCCCGATCCCCTCGACGAGGCCGACCCGAGGGTCGACAGCGCGCTCGGCCCGCGAGACCGACTCCTCGACGGATCGCTCTTCGTACCGACCGAGGTCGACGCGGGGGGAGTCGGGCTCACACGCACAGCCCGGGACGGGCAGGAGAGCCCTCGTGGCGTACGGCACCTCGATCAGCCCACCGAGGAGTTCGGACTCGCCGCCGGAGAGCACGGTCACGAGCTCCCTCCCCGCGAGCGCGCCGCCGAACCGGACCGCGCTCCGGTCCGCGCTCGCCTCCGCGGCCCACTCGGGGTCGCTCGCCGAGACCCGCGTCCGGAGGCAGTCGAAACAGCCCGTCTCGGGTGTGTAGCCGGCGAGGGCGACGTCGACCTCCTCGATCGGGACGCCCCCGACCCCCCCGATCTCGATCGATACCCAGGGCGTCCCGGACCGCCTCGCGACGTCGTTCGCCCGCGGGAGGGTCTCGCTCCCCGCGGGCGCGACGACGACCGCCAGGTCCGCCGATCCGAGCGCTCGAACACGGCTCGACTCCACGGAGAGGTCGGTGTCGGAGAGGGCTGCACGGACCGCTTCCGCGGCGGGGCCGCCGCCGACGAGGGCTACGTTCATGTGCCCACCGAGGGGAGCCGTCGGATAAAAGGGTCTAGTTCAGAAGCGTCTGTGCGACGCTCGCGAGCTGGTCCGCGTCGGCCTCGCGCAGGCGGTCGTCGCCGAACTTCAGACGGAGTCGGGGTCGGCCGACGTCGATCGGCACCTTCTCGGTGTCGATCAGTCCCATGTCCTCGAGCCGGGTCTTCGTGCGGGAGAACGTCGCCTTCGAGGCGATGCCGACGTCCTCACCCCACTTCGAGATGTCGTAGAGCAGGACCTCGTTCTTCGCGGCGACCAACAGGCTGATCGTCACCTCGTCGAGACCGTCGCCGTCGCCGCGGGCGGTCTGGAGCGATCCGAGCACGCTCGTGAAGTCCGTCTCGACGGCCTCGCCGATCTCCTCGGAGAGCGTCGTCTTCACGGCCGAGAGCGGCGGGGTGCGGAGTCCGAACTCCTCGGCGTCGTCCCACCGTGTCGAGTAGGCGTCGTAGGCGGCTTCGACGAACGCCTCGTCCGTACTGGTCAGCCCGGCCATCGCGTCGCCGACGTCGATCAGGGCGACGACGAGGTCGGGCGTGACGAGCAACGAGTTCTCGCTCCCGTCGGCGAGCGTCCGTAGCGCGAGGCGGCCGTCCGAGATCAGGTCGGCCGCGTTCGAGGCGACGAGGAAATCACCCATCACCGACTTCAGGACGCCCTCGTCGCCCAGCAGTCGGATCTCCGGTACCGAACCCGCGGCGGTCGCGACGTCGATCAGCTCCTCGAGCGTCGTGGCCGAGGGGTTGACGACGATGAGTTCGTCGTCCACGGCCTCGAGCACGGTTTCGAGGATATCTTCTTCGTTCTCGTCGAGTAAATTTGAATCCATTCTCCTGCGGGTACAATGTACGTATAAGTATTTATTTTTATCGGTGAGCAGGTAGCCGCATCAGCCGTCGAGGGCGGTTTCGACGACCGATTCGGTCATGACGGTTTTCGCACCTTTCTGGCGATATCGGCCGGCCACCCGAAGGCTCCGTCGTAGATAACCGGCAGGGAGGTCGCCGAGAGCGTCGCGAGCAGCTCCGAGCGATCGGCGGCCCACTCCAACCCGGATTCCGACAGCTTCGTCCCCGAATCCCGGAGTCGAGGGGGGGTAACGGCCGCCCCGACGGCCGTGCTGACCGCGGGTTCGTACGCCATCGCGTAGCTCCCGTCCCCGCGAGGGTCGACGTGGAGCACACCCACCCCCGTGGTAGTCCCGGTCAGCGCGTGTGTTCCGTCGCCGACGACGGCGTAGCTCTTGCCCATCATGATCCGCCGGCGGGCGAGCTGCATCGCCTGATCGATCGAGAAACCGTGGACGAGCAGCCGCGCGAACGTCGTCCCCACGGTGACCGCTTGCTGGTTGAGCACCGCGGAGAACGTCACCCCGCCGGCGACGCTCCCGCGTTCGATCAGCCGCCGACCCTCCTCGAAGCTCCCACAGGCGTTCAGGAAGAACGTCTCCGCGTTCGACTCCTCCACCGTCGACAGCGAGAGGTGACCGTCCGGACAGCGCAGCCCCTCGCGTTCGCAGTGGCCGATGTAGTGGACGAACGTGCTCGGCCGTTCGAACACACGCGCGAGCTGGTCGCGCGTGAGCGCGTCGTGGACCGTGACGTCGATCGGGAGCCGGTCGACCTGGCTCTCGTAGATCCCGACGGCCTCCGCGACCTCGTCCGCCATCTCCGGGTCGTTGCCGACGACGACGAACGAGAGATCCCCTCGCCCGCGGTCGACCGAGAGCGCGTTCTCGAACGCCTCGGTCGAGGCGTGGAAGACGTCGATCGGGACCTCCTCTCCGAACCAGGCGTGCGACCGCCCGGCCCCGAGTCTGGGCGTGACGACGTCCACCGAGGCGACCTCGCCCTGGCGTCTGAAGAAGTCGGTCAGCGACCGCTGGAGGAGCTCCTTGCTGTCGAGCGGTCCGACCCTCGGGCTCTGGACGAGGCTCATCCGGTCGAGGAGGTGGCTCAACACCGGTGTCCGCTCTACCTCCGGGGGGAGGTACGACGAGACCGGCCACCGGGTCGGTCGGAGCTCGTCCTCGGCGACCGCGAGATACGCCGCCAGCCTCTCGGTCGGGGACCGACGCCTGAGCGACCGTGCGTCCAGGCTCAGTCGGTCGAGCTCCCCGGGCATGGGATCCATCGACCGGACGATGGAGTCGAGGTGGACCAGCCGCGAGAGCAGGGCCGCGACGGTGGATTCGAGCCGTTCGGGCGGTCCGAGCGAGCGGTCGATCCGACCGTCCGTCGAGCGGATCGCGGGTCGATCGACCGGCATGACTCGGACGTGCGCCTGGAGGTAGTACGCGAGCGGCGCGAGGGTGAACAGCGTTCTCACCTCCCCGGGGACGTGGAGTTCGATCCCGGTGTCGCGCGTTGCCTCGGCGACCGATCCCGGCACGCTCGTTCGATCTCCGAGGACGACTCTCGGGGGATGGCCTCGGAGCGTCGGGTGTGACTTCGCGGGTCGGCTCGTCTCGATCCGACAGTGGAGGTGCGAGAGCGCGCACGCGAGGCCCTTGACAGTTGGGGCGATTCTGATCGTCGCGTCCGGTCGGTCGCGGACCCCCCTGAACCCGAGGGTGACGCGTCGGGGATCGTCGAACGCGAGCGAGAAGCCCTCACCGGGCGCGTCGATCGTCGCCGCGCCCTCGAAACGGAGCGTCGTCGGGATCGGCGCGTCGACGTCGACGAGGTACGGTCTCGGGGGAAGGCTGTGGGAGCAGTCGTGATCGACCGGAAACCGCTCGGTGCCGCCGTAACAGATCGCGGTCGCGAGCGGTCCCCGAACCGAGAGCGCCGTCGTGTGGCCCGTGACGGTCACGTCGGTCGGTCTGGGGAGGGTACACTGGTGGTGTGTCGACGCCGCGGTCCAGTCGGGCGAGACGATGTCGAGTGCTACCGATTCGCTATCGGAGACACGGAGCCCCGTCGCCGTCGCCTCCCAGTCGATCATATGACGACATGCTAAGCTCTTCTCCGGGTCATATATGTGTGTCGCTGGTGTACCCCGGATCGACGCCCATCGGTAGCTTTTATCCCACGCTGGCCCGACCTCTCGGTATGAACCACGACGCGGTACGGGCCGTCGATCCGGCGGTCGCAGACGCTCTGGAGTCCGAGATCGACCGCCAACGATCGGGTCTCCAGATGATCGCGAGCGAGAATCACGTCTCGCCCGCCGTCATGGACGCCCAGCGGAGCGTCCTCACCAACAAGTACGCGGAGGGCTACCCGGGCAAGCGCTACTACGCCGGCTGCGAACACGCCGACGAGGTCGAACGTCTCGCCATCGGCCGCGCGAAGGAGCTCTGGGGGGCCGATCACGTCAACGTCCAGCCCCACAGCGGCACCCAGGCGAACATGGGCGTCTACTTCTCGGTGCTCTCCCCGGGTGACCGGATCCTCTCGCTCGACCTGAACCACGGTGGCCACCTCAGCCACGGACACAGGGCGAACTTCGCGGGCAAGCTCTACGAGGTCCAGCAGTACGAGGTCGACCCGGAGACGGGCTACGTCGACTACGACGCGCTCGCAGAGCGCGCGGAGGCGTTCCAACCGGACGTGATCGTCTCCGGCTACTCCGCCTACCCCAGAGCGGTCGACTTCGAGCGGATCCAGGAGGCCGCCGACGC
>SKWB01000326.1 GCA_007129135.1 Halococcaceae archaeon
GTGGAAGACGCGCTCGAACTCGCGTTTCGAGCCCGCCTTCCCGGTCTTCGCCGGGTTGCTGATCGTCGCCTCGGTGATGTAGAGGTCCGAACAGTCGCTCGCCAGCCCGCTGTCGAGTTCGGCCTGGACCTGCGCCGAGAGGTCGCGACCGTTGTTCGTCGCCGGGAAGACCACGTAGCGGGGCTCGTCGTACTGCTGTCCGTCGCGATCTCGCCACTCGGCCTCCTGGGCCGCTTTCCCTTCGAGCGGCCGGGCACCCCAGCGCGCCATGTCGCAGAAGACCTCGGTGTACGGCTTGTGGAGAAAGCGCTCGAGCCGGGGGTCCTCGTGGACGACGACGTAGTCGGCGCCGTAGGCGATCACCTCGTCCGTCAGCCCCGCCATGTCGTCACCGATCAGCACCGCGACGACCCGCTCCTCCTCGTCGTAGGCCTCGTTGTACTCGTCCATCAGCTCGCGGGCCTTCCCGAGCATCTCCCTGGAGACGTCGATCAGCTCGCCTCGCTGGGTCTCACAATAGACCCACATATCGCGGTAGTCCCCGTCGGAGAGCGCCTTGACGTACTGTTTGTCCTCCGTGGGGTGATCGAGGTCGGGGTGTTTCTCCTCGGGCGGGAGCCGCTCTTCGGGCTCTTCGTCCTCGTCGCTCTCGGTGACCGCGTCGATCCGCTTCTGGAGCAGCTTCTTCGCGCTCTTTCTGTCCTCACCCGCCTCCTCGGCCGCGATCAGCTCTCCGAGGCGTTCCGGGTCGTCGATGCCGCGGATCGCGTTGCCGAGTTCGGCGACGGTGAGCTCCGTCGGATCGATCTCCTCGTCGACCGCCGCCTCCTCTCCCAGCTTCTCGATCCGGCTCTCGATCAGCGTCTTCACGTTCTGCCTGTCCTCGCCGGCCTCCTCGCGGGCGAGGATCTCCTCTAGCTCCTCTGCGTCCTCGATCTCGCGGAGTGCGGGTCCGAGTTCGGCGATCTCGTACTCGCCGGGGTCGAACTCGGCCATTCAGTCACCCCCCGCGAACGCCGCCATGGTCTCCGCGACCTCGGTCATCCCGTCGGAGTCCGTGGAATCGACCATCGTCGCCTCCCGCTCGGCGGGGGCCTTCGGGATCGGGTCGACCGACTCGACGATCGTCGGCGAGCCAGAGAGCCCGATGTAGTCGGGATCGAGGTTCAGGTCGGCGTGGTCCCAGACGGTGAGGTGCTCTTCGTACTCCTCGGCGCGGCGTTTCGTCTCGGCGCTGAGGTCCTTGTGGGTGAGCCTGTGGCTCGCCTTCCTGTAGGTCGGCTCGAACTCGGGATCGGTGACGATGACCGCGGGGAGGTCGCACTCGACGGTCTCGATCTCCTCGACGTCGCCCTCGACGAGGCGTTTCGCCCGCACCGTTCGTTCCTCCTCGTCGACGTCCAGCGCGATGACGTGGGTGATCACCGGCCAGTCGAGACACCAGCAGGCCTGCGGGCCGGTGTGACCGGTCTCGCCGTCGGCCGTCTTGAAGCCCGCGAACACCAGGTCCGGCGGCTCGACTTCGGTAGCTACCTTCTCGATCCCCGTGGCGACGGTGATCGCCGTCGCCCAGGTGTCGGCGGCGGCCATCTCGCGGTCCGAGAGCAGGTAGAGGTCGTCCGCGTAGATCTCCATCGCCTCGCCGAGCACCTCCTTGTAGCCCGGCGGCCCCATGCTCATCGCGCTGACACGGCCGCCGTGGCGGACCTTCGTCATCAGCGCCGCGCGGGCGGCGTAGGCGTCGTTCGGGTTCATCACCGTCGGCGTCTTCCCCCGCTCCAGGTGGCCGTCCTCGTCGAAGGAGACCTGTCCCTCGCTGAAGTCGGGTACGCCCTTCGTCATCACGACCGAGTGCATCGTTGCTCCTGCCCCGTGTTCACTTCGCTCATTGTACGCCGGGACAATTGCGTCGGTCGTTTATTATAGTATCGCCGTCGTGGATCAGGCCTCGTCGACGCCCCCGCTGCGTGCGAGCGTCATCTCGCCGCGGGCACGCATCGAGCCGTCGACGGTCGCCTCGGGGTCGAACGTGAGTACGTCACACGAGACGTCCCCACGCACGCGCGAACTCGGCGCGAGCGCGACCGTTCCGCTCCTCGTGGTGACGTCGCCGTGGACCACCGTCCCCTCCCCGACGGTGACGTCCCCGCGCGCACGCAGGCTCCCGAAGAGCTCACAGTTCTCGCCGACCTCGATCGATTCGGCCCGGATGTTGCCGTGGAGCCGGCAGTCGTTCCCGATCCGTGCGGGGGCGGAGACCCGCCAGGCGTCGTCGGAGACGGTCGACCCGCGCGGGATCGTGAGCGGTTCGGCCTCCGTCTCCTCTTCGTCGACGAGTTCCGAGAGCAGTTCGTCGGCCGCTTCCTCCTCGCCGATCCGAAGGAGCTGCGCGAGGTAGATGAAGAGGAAGACGACCGTCGGCATCGGGTTCCTGATGACGATCCAGCCGTTCGCTTCGAACCCCTCCGTTATCTCCACGTCGTCGCCGATGTCGAGGTCGCCGCCGACGACCAGCCGTCCGTCGATGTGGACCCGTTCGCCGAGGTAGGCGTCGCGTTCGACGAGCACGTTGTCCGCGACCGACGACCACATGTCGAGCCGGCAGTCGCCTTCCGCCTCGATGTGCCCGCCGAACGTCACCCGTTCGCCCGCGACGACCGTCTTCCCCCTCACCCCGAACTCGACGGTGCTCTGGCCGCCGACCAGTACGTCGCCGTCGGTCACGAGGTCGTGTTCCTCGCCCTGCGTGCCGTCGGGGATCACGAGTTCGTCGAGCGGGTCCGATCTCCCTCCGAGTTGCACGCCACCCTCTGCGCACGCCCGGGGCATAAACCTCCTGTCGGTTCGCCGTCCGTGCGTCACGTCGGTCGGACGCACGTCCGACGCCCCGGCCGGTCGGGCGGCGGCGTGCCAGTCGGGGACGAGACGCTTTTATCCCCGAACGGGCTACGCCGCCCATGACCACCATCGCCATCGACGACGACGGCGTCGACGTCGTCCACGAGGGCACAGAGTTCCGCCTCGACCGCGAGCTGATCGAGGAGGCGACTCAGAAATCGTATTTCGACGTCACCGACCACGAGATCCTCCGGATCATCGAGAAGGACCCCGACCTCTCGGGCGAGGCGCGCCGCGTCGGGGACATCGTTTAAGATCCGGGGAGCGAAAGCACTACCATGGACCGTTCGACCTTCGACCACCCGGCGTTCGTGACGGCCCTCGGCACCGGCCTCGGCTACGGGCTGGTCCTCCTCGTCATGTTCGTCCTGCTCTTTCTCGTCCCGTACGCGATATTCGTCGCGCTATAGGGGCGTGGAGCGAACCCCATTGAGCCGTCGTCCGAACGGTCGCAGACGGGGTTCGTAGGCTCGCCCACGACCGTGATGGGGATCGTCGGAGAAACGCGTCGTTCCTCAACGCCGAATCGAACGACACCGGTGATGGAGCGCCCGCCGTCCGGACCGCTTCGCACACACGTGGGTAGATATCCAGTCAGCTCTCTCCCTCGAAAATCAGCCCCTCGTCTCAGGCGAACGTCGCCGAGACGTCGCCGTCTTCCTCGTTCTCGGCCTGGACCTTCTCCCAGGCCGCCTCGAAGTCCGCCATCCGTATCTCGGTCCGGTCGTCGCGGATCGCGAACATCCCCGCCTCCGTACAGATCGCCTTGATATCCGCCCCGGAGGCCTCCTCGGCCGCCTCGGCCAGGTCGGAGAACTCCACGTCGTCGGCGACGTTCATCCCGCGGGTGTGGATCTCGAAGATCAGTTCGCGCCCCTCGGCGTCGGGTTTCGGCACCTCGATGAGCCGGTCGAACCGGCCCGGGCGGAGGATCGCCCGGTCGAGCATGTCGAAGCGGTTGGTCGCGGCGATGATGCGGATCTCGCCGCGCTCTTCGAAGCCGTCCATCTCCGAGAGGAGCTGCATCATCGTCCGCTGGACCTCGGCGTCGCCGGAGGTCTTCGACTCCGTGCGCTTGCTCGCTATGGCGTCGATCTCGTCGATGAACAGCACCGCGGGCTCGTGGGCGCGCGCGACCTCGAAGAGGTCCCGCACCAGCTTCGCCCCCTCACCGATGAACTTGTGGACGAGTTCGGAGCCGGCCATCTTGATGAACGTCGCGTCGGTCTCGTTCGCGACCGCCTTCGCCATCAGCGTCTTGCCGGTGCCCGGCGGGCCGTAGAGCAGGACGCCCGAGGGCGGCTCGATGCCCACCTCCTCGAACTGGTCGGGCTTCAACAGCGGCAGTTCGACGGTCTCTCTGACCTCGTTCAGCTGTTCGTCGAGGCCCCCGATGTCCGCGTAGGTCACGTTCGGGCTGGTGTCGACCTGCATCACGCGGGCGCGTACGTCCGTCTCCCCGTCCAGCGACTTCACGATCGACAGCGAGTTGTTCACCGCCACTCTACTGTCCGGCTCCAGCTCGGCGCGCATCTCCTCGGTGACCTCGGTGAGCGCCTCCTGGTTGTTGCCGTGCTGTTTGATGATGACGCCCTCGTCGGTCAGCTCCTGGACCGTGGCGATGAAGAGTGGGGACTGTTTCAGCTTCTTGTTCTCGTGGGTGAGCCGTTCGAGCTTCTGCTGGTACTTGTTGTTCTCCGCGTTCGCGTCGAGCAGCTTGTCACGCATCTCCTCGTTCTGGGACTCGATGATCGAGAGACGGTCGCGCAACGCCTCGATCTTGTCCTGTTTCGAAGCGTCGTCCTCGTACGGGAGGTCGACGTCCTCGACGGTGTCGGTCATTGTCCTGTAATAAGGCGCTGATTCATAAGAGGTTTCGGGTCGTTTCGTGGAAACCCCTCCCACGCGGTCGCCCGACCCGCCCGTCCCCGCCTGGATATTCCCGTCACTCATATTTCGAAACGGGAACTATTATTGTCTCGTATTCCGTAGACGCCTATCACATGAGTACGTCTGAGGCGACCACGGGGGAAGACGAGGCGAACCCCGGCTGGGACGCGGTCAGAGAGCTCCCGCCGAGCGCGAAGCTCGTCGCGAAAGTCCTCGAGTACCAGGAGACGCTGACACAGAGCCAGCTCGCCGAGGAGACCCTGCTTCCCCCGCGGACGGTCCGGTACGCGCTGAACAGACTCGAGGAGGTCGGCGTCGTCGAGTCGCGCTTTTCCTTCTCGGACGCGCGAAAGCGGCTCTACTCGCTCTCGATCGACGCGCGCTGAACCCGCTCTTCCGGCCTTGTCGAAATCCTCGGCTGCCGGTAATTCCAACGTGTGTTGAACA
>SKWB01000090.1 GCA_007129135.1 Halococcaceae archaeon
CGGGGTTCGAACTGAACGGTGGACTACTCGGGATCTATTACGAGCGGGAGCAGGAGGAACTCGAGCAGATGGACGTGAACCTGATCGCAGAGAAGTTCGCACAGGACGTGAGCTACTGGTACGAATTCAACGCCGAAATCGCGAGTATCGCTCCGTTCGACGGACTTCGCCATCCGGTCTTCCAGCAGGGGGCCGTCGTTACGTGGAGGCTGGTGTATTAGCGACAGAGCTACACGAATCCAGACGCCACTACACGACTATGGACGAGCACACGCGTGATCCCTCGGTCGGCCCGCCGCTCGGAGACCCGACCGGCTGGCGGTCCGACGGCGAGTGGGAGCACGCGACGCTCCGGCGGGCGACCGACCACGGCGTCCGGCTGTTCAACGCCGGCGAGTTCCACGCCTCCCACGACTGTTTCGAGGACGAGTGGTACAACTACGGGGCGGGGACGACGGAGTCGAAGTTCCTCCACGGGATGGTACAGGTCGCCGCAGGGGCCTACAAACACGTCGACTTCCGGGACGACGCCGGGATGCGCTCGCTGTTCGAGACCGCGTTGCAGTACTTTCACGGCGTCCCCCGGGACTTCTACGGCGTCGACCTCCTCGACGTGCGGACGAAACTCACGAACGCGCTCGCCGAACCCTCGGTGATCGACGGCTGGCGGATCGCCCTCGACGGGCGGTGTCCGGAGGCCCGCGAGGAGGACTTCCGGTACGCCGAGGCGCTCGACTGATCACTCGTCGAGCACGCCCGCGTCGACCGGGCGGAGTTCGGCGCTGAAGTGCCTGAGTTCGGGTGGATCGGGGTCGGTGACGAGTTCGAGGCCGGCGACCTCCTCGCGTCTCTCCACTACCGTCCCGAAGGCCTCCGCGACGTGGTCGAGGTGTTCGTCGTGGTAGGTCCGGCGCGGGAGCGCGAGTCGGACGAGTTCGGGACGGTCGGTGCCGGGAAAGGCGAGGCTCCCGAGTTCGACCGTGCGGACGCCTCCCTCCAGGTACGCCGCACAGACGAGCGCCTGTCCGGGGAACTCCGATCGATCGAGGTGCGAGAACAGCGCGCCGGCGTCGACGTAGACCGCGTGCCCGCCGACCGGGTCGTAGACCGGGACGCCGCGCTCTCTGAGCCGGTCGCCGAGCGACCGGACCTGATCGACCCTCGCTCGGACTCGGCGGTCGTCGACGGCCTCCCGCAACCCGACCGCCATCGCCGCCATGTCGCGACCGGCCATCCCGCCGTAGGTCGGAAAGCCCTCGTAGAGGATCAGCCGGGGTTTCAGCGCCGTTTTCAGCGCCGGGTCCCGGAGCGCGAGGAAACCCCCGACGTTCGAGAGGCCCTCCTTCTTCCCGCTCATCACCACGCAGTCGGCGTACGAGAGCTGTTCGCGGGCGATCTCGGCGACGCTCGAGTCCGCGAACTCTGGCTCTCGTTCGCGGACGAAGTGGGCGTTCTCCGCGAACCGGCAGGCGTCGATGACGAGCGGGACGTCGAGGTCGTCGGCCAGTTCGCGGGCCGCGTGGGTGTTCTCGACGCTCACGGGCTGGCCGGCCATCGAGTTGTTCGTGATCGTGAGCACGACCGCGGCGACGCGCTCCGCTCCCGCCTCCGAGACAGCCCCGCGGGCGGCGTCGAGGTCGAGGTTCCCCTTGAACGGCGCATCGAGAGCGGGATCGGTGGCCTCCTCGACCGGGCAGTCGAGCGGCGTCGCGCCGTTGGCGGCGACGTGTGCCCGGGTCGTGTCGAAGTGGGTGTTGTTGAGCACGACGTCTCCCTCCGAGAGCAGGTGGCCGTAGAGGACGTTCTCGGCCCCGCGACCCTGGTGTGTCGGGAGGACGTACTCGAAGCCCATCACGTCGGAGACCGCCCTCTCCAACCCCTCGAAGCTCCGGCTGCCGGCGTATGCCTCGTCGCCGGAGAGCATCGCCGCCCACTGGTCGCTGCTCATCGCGCCGGTCCCGCTGTCGGTGAGCAGGTCGACGAAGACGTCACGGGAGGCGAGGTTGAACGGGTTGTAGCCCGCCTCGCGGAGTCGCTCGCGTCGGTCCTCCCGGGGGAGGAGTTCGATCGGGGCGGTCATCGCCGAACGGGTGGAGAACATGCCCTCCCTTTCCTGCCGGTCCGTTTGAGTCTAGGCGGACAGCGGTGTGCGATGCTGTTCGTCCCTGTGGAGGAGTACCCGAGCGAGGACACCGCCAGTGATCCGGGGACCCTATGTCCTCCCGGCTCCTGGAAGTAACCGATGAGAGTCGAACAGCTCGGGGAGGGCGACCCCGAGATCGCCGTGGTCGGCGGGATCCACGGCGACGAGCCCTGTGGAATCCGTGCCGTCGAGCGCGTGCTCGCCGCCGCCCCGTCGGTCGACCGACCCGTGAAGCTGATCATCGCCAACGAGCGCGCCGCCGAACGGGGGGAGCGGTATCTCGATATCGACCTCAACCGGGCGTTTCCCGGCGAGGAGGCCGCGGAGACCCACGAGGGACGACTGGCGCACGACCTGGCCGAGGAGCTAGAGGGGTGTGCGACGCTCGCGCTCCACTCGACGCAGTCGACCGGGCGGTCGTTCGCGATCGCCGGCGGCCTGACGCCGTTCGTGCGGCAGGTGGCACCGGCACTGTCGATCGAGACGCTGGTCCTGACGGGCCCCCTCGTCCAGGGCCGGCTGTTCACCACCGCCCGGACGATCGAGGTCGAGTGTGGCCTACAGGGCAGCGAGCGGGCGGCGGAGACCGCCACGCAGATCACCTGGGAGTTCCTCACAGCGATGGGTGTCCTGGGCGATCGCTCGGTGGAGACGAGACGGGCCATCCCCGTCTTCGAGCTCCGCGAACCGATCCCGAAGGAAGGGGGATCCGAGTACGACGTGCTCGCCGAGAACTTCGAGCGCGTCGGCGACGGCGAGGCGTTCGCCTCGGTCGACGGCCAGGTGATCGCGGCCGAGGTCCCCTTCTACCCCGTCCTGCTCTCGCCGTACGGCTACCGGGAGATATTCGGCTACGCCGCGGAGCAGGTGGGCGTCCTCGATCCCGGAACGCCTCACTCGGGTGGCGAGAACTCGACCAGCGTCAGGTCGCGGTCCAACGGGCAGAACTCGTGAGGGGGCTCGCCGAGGACCTCCCTGATCCGGTACTCCCCGTCCATCTCGGCGCCGTCGGGGACGCAGTACTCGTGGCTCGGACACTCGGTGTACGGGCAGGGGCCGGCGAGTGAGACGCGACTGCCGGCGTACGCGCTCCGTGAGGGGACGTTCGCGAGTATCGACGCCGGTTCGACCTCGACGGCGCTCACGCCGTCGTCGTGGACGCCACACTCGAGTGTCTGTGCGTTCTCGCGCAGGCCGGTGACGCGGTACTTCGTCCCTTCGGTGAGGTTGAGACACTGGTTCCGGTAGGGACAGCCCTCGCAGGCGCTCGCCTCTCCGTGGTAGACGAACTCCCGTCCGACCTCGGCGAGTCGGGTTCCGATGAGGGTGACGGTGGTCATAGCTCTGCTAGACGGACTCGCCTCTTAACTCTCGCCCCGTGAGCTCGTCCAGTCTCCCCAAGTACGCCTCCCGCGGGACCTGGTACGCCTCCCGGTAGGCGACCTCGCCGTCTGCGAACCGGGCCGCGAGCGAGAGCGCACCCTCGACCGCCTCCGCACGATCGTCGTACCGTCGCTCCGCCACAGAGACGTCGGGTTCGAGGTAGAACGTGACGAACCAGTCCCGGCTCCTGTAGCCCTCCGCCCGCTGTTCCGGCCGGCGGTTCCTGTGGGGGCCGTTCGAGACGAAGAGCGTCGGGAGACAGGGCGCGGGAAACGCCGAGGAGTCGAAGACGTCCGGGCGGTAGGCGAGGATCAGCCGTCCCTCTGGCTCCTCGTTCCACTGGACCCATCCCTCGGGGAGCGCGTCGGTAACCATAGGTAAATCATCGTCCTCTCCGGCCTAAGCGTTCACGATCGGCCGACCGACGCCGAACGGGGAAACATATATAAGTGGCTCGGACGGACCTCTCGCCCCTCTCCGAGTGATGTAGCGCAGTACAATTATTTTCAAATATAGGAACATAGAGTAAGAGGTCTGGTTATGCGAATATACGGAATACTTATACCGAAAGAGCCCGGCTACACTAAACAGTATCGGTGTGCGAACACCGTACACACGCGCCGCCCGCTCCGCCTCCCGCGACCAACCGCCGCTATCGTCGGGTCGGTCGGAGTGAGTGCGTATCGTTCACATATGTCAGTGTCCGAACGCTGCTCCGCCGCCGACACGACTCGGCCGGAGCGCACGGCCCCGACGGCCACGCGGTCCCCCAACGAGAGAAACCATGTCAGGTGAGATCGACACCCTCGAAGAACTCAGCAACCAGTACAGAGACACCGTCCCAAGCGACCTCCGCGACGCGAAGAGCTTCGATTGGTATCTGGAGACGGTCGCCGCCGATCCGAAGGTCGTCAGAAACGCCCACCAGCGGGTCGCGGACATGTTCGACTTCTACGGGACGCGCTACGACGAGGAGACCGGCACCGTCGAGTACCTCCTCGCGAGCGAGGACCCGATCAACGACGGCGAGAACCGCTTCTTCGGGCGGTATATCCACCGCTCGATCCACGAGTTCGTCAACAAGGTCAAAAGCGGCTCCCGCGGGCTCGGCCCCGACCGCCGGATCAAGCTCCTGCTGGGCCCGGTCGGCTCCGGGAAGTCGGCGTTCGACTCACAGCTCAGGCGCTACTTCGAGGACTACACCCACCGGGAGGAGGGCCGGATGTACACGTTCCGGTGGACGAACCTCTGTGACGTCGTCCCCGACCAGGACCCGGCCGACGACGTGGTCCGCTCGCCGATGAACCAGGACCCGATCGTGCTGCTCCCGCTCGAACAGCGCCAGCGCGTGATCGACGGGCTCAACGAGCGACTGGACGCCCCCTACTCCATCCGGAACGAACAGAGCCTGGATCCGGCCTCGAGTTTCTACATGGACCGGCTGCTGGCACACTACGACGACGACCTCCAGCAGGTGTTGGAGAACCACGTCGAGATCGTTCGTCTCGTCGCCGACGAGAACAAACGCGAGTGTATCGAGACGTTCGAGCCGAAGGACAAGAAGAACCAGGACGAGACCGAACTCACGGGCGACGTCAACTACTCGAAGATCGCCGTCTACGGCGAGTCCGACCCCAGAGCGTTCGACTACTCCGGGGCCTTTTGTAACGCCAACCGGGGGATCTTCTCCGGCGAGGAGCTGTTGAAAC
>SKWB01000079.1 GCA_007129135.1 Halococcaceae archaeon
CGTCGCCGGTCTCGTCGGCGAGTATCGCCTCGATCTCGTGGGCGTCGATCGTGCCGAACTCGTCGTGGAGGCGGATCACGAGCGCGAGCGCGAGCGCCGTCAGCGAGACGCCCACGACGATTGCCGTCAGCACGAGGACGTGTAGCAGCGGGTTCGCGTGCGGCCCCGGCAGGTCGACCAGCGGCGGGTTCGCCCCGTCGACGTACGCGATCGTGACGAACAGGAGGAAGACCGATATCTGCAGCAGGTTGAGCCCGATCACCTTCTTGATCAGGTTCGGGTCGTCGACGAGGACGTAGAGCCCGATCAGGAAGAGGAGCACGAACGTGAGGTGGAAGTGGTGGATCGGCTCGATCACTCGCGCTCGCCCCCGTCCCCGACGCCGGCGCTGAGCCAGATCGCCAACCCCGTGACGATGACGCCGATCACGACGGCGATGGCGACCTCGACGAGTTTGACGATCCACTCGACGTCGACCGGGTAGACGAGCACGTCGAGCACGGCCCCGCCGAGGAAGAACCCGCCCATCCCGACCGCACCGAAGGTCCCGATGCCGAGGAGGAAACACGCGGCGAACGCTCCGGGGTGGATCCACCGCCGCATCGGGCCGAACCCGAAGGCCAGCCCCACGAGGACGAACGCTGCGCCGACGACGATGCCGCCCTGGAACGCGCCGCCGGGGAGGCTCGTCCCGAACAGCGAGAGGTAGACGCCGTAGGCGAGGACGAACGGCGTCAGCGTGCGGGCGGCGGTCCGCGTCACCGGGCTCTGAACGAACGGGCCCTCGCCGCCGCTCGGTCGGGTCGGATCGCTCACGGGATCACCGCTCGATCGAGGACGACGAGCACGCTGGCGGCGGCCGCGAAGGCGACGACGAGTTCGCCGAAGGTGTCCAGCCCGCGGAAGACGACGAGCACCGCGACGACCGCGTTCGAGAAGCCCGCGTCGACGAGCGTCGCCTCGATGTAGTAGCCGTAGGGGGTCAGCCCGCCGTCCGGGTAGGTCGCCTGAACGGCGGGGGCGTCGGGCGATCCGAACGCCGGCAACGAGAGCGTGGTCCACCCGAACGGGACCGCGAGGACCGAGAGCACCGCGACCAGCGGCCAGTTGATCGGCCGGAACCGTTGCTCCTCGTCGTCGCCGCTCGATAGACAGTCGGTCTCGATCACGGCGACGAGCAGGAGGACGGACATCACGCCCGCGCCGACCGCCGCCTCGACGAGCGCGACGTCCGGGGCCGCGAGCAGTACCCAGACGACGGCGAGGCCGAGGCTGAACGCGGCGAACGTCACCGTCGCGCCGACGACGTCCCGCGAGAGCGCGATGAGGACGGCGGCCGCGAGGACGAACGCGACCAGCCCGAGTTCGAGCCAGATCACCCGCGACCCCCCGAGCCCCGATCGGTGCTCTCGTCGGTCGCGTCGCGCGTCCAGACCGGGACGCCGTTCCGGTAGGCCGCGCGGGCGAGCGCGTGGGCGGCCGTCGGGTTGGTGTAGTAGACGAACGCGAGCAACAGCCCGGCCTTGATCGCCTCGACGCCGGCCCCGAACGTCACCACGACGGCCAGCAGGCCGAAGCCAGCGCCGAGGGTGTCCGCCTTCGAGGCGGCGTGCGCGCGGGTGTAGACGTCCGGCAGCCGGAGGACGCCGACGGCCCCGACGAAGGTGAAAAAGACGCAGCCGGCGGCGAAGAGGACCACGAGCGCCGTGGCGAGCGTCACGGCACCTCACCCCCGGCGACGGTGAAGTGGCCGGCCGCGAGGCTCAGGACGTAGTTGAGCAGCGCGTAGACCAGCGCGACGTCGAGGTACTCCGGTCGGCCGAGGCCGGCCGCGACCAGCGCGATCACGATCACCGCGCTCGTGCCGATCACGTTGATCGCGACGATCCGGTCGTAGGTCGTCGGTCCGACGGCGACGCGGTAGAGCAGCGCCACCGCCAGCACGACGACGGCGGTCGCAGCCACGAGCAGCGCCGTCGCAGCGAGATCACTCACGGTCGGCCCCTCCGGTGGGTCGTGATCCCGATCCGTCGTCGGTCGCCTCGCCGACCCGGGTCGAACCCGGTGCGACGACCGACTCGACGGCGTCGCGGTCGCGCGGGGTCGGCAGGTCGGTCGTCTCCCGCCCGTAGAAGAGGGACCGGACCGCTCGCTCGCGCCCGCCGTCGAGGAGGTCCTCTCGGCTCTCGGCGGTGAGCGAGTGGACCAGCAGGTGGCTGCCCGAGGCGTCCACGGTGAGCGTCCCCGGCGTGAGCGTGAGGCTGTTGGCGAGCGCGGTGACCGAGAGGCCGCTGTCGACCGCCGCGTCGATCCGGTCGAGGTGGGGGTCGACCGGGAGCGACGGGTGGAGGACGACGAGCGCGAACTGCGCGTTGGCCTTCGCGATCTCCCACAGCAGGTACGGGACGAAGGGAAGGACACGAACGGCCGCCGCCACCGACGAACCCGGCACCGGGGTCGACTCGAAGGCGACGTTCCGGAGGGCCGCGGCCGCCACGACCGCCGTGAGGGCACCCGTCCCGACGGCGAACGGCGTCCCTTCACCCGCAAGGACGACGTAGAACGCGAACGCCGCGAGGAACACCGCGGCCGCTCGCGTGAGTTCGTCCCGTGTCGGTCCCCACCCGCTCCCCGCGTCCTCGACCGGCGCTATCGTGTAGGAGAGCGCCGAGGAATCGAGCGCCGCTCGCACGGGCAGGAGCGCCGGGGCGGTCGCGTCGACGGCGTAGCCGGGGTCGATCACGAGTTCGGCGACCGCGTTCTGTTCCACGTACTCGCCGATCGCGGCGACGTGGTCGGGGGGGTCTTCCAGATACCGGTCGGACGCGAGTACCGCGGTCCGTACCGCTATTTTCCCCTCGCTCGCGCTCTCCGCGGCCCGTGCTGCACGGTCCAGTGTGCGTCGGTTCGTCGACGAACCGCCGCCGGTCCCGACCCGCGTCGTGACGAGGTGGAGCGGCCCTCCCGTGTCACTCGCTCGCTCCGCCGCGTGGTGGACGGTCGCTTCCAGCGTCTCCGAGGGCGCGACCGGGACGAGTACCCCCCGGGTCGTCCGCCCGCTCGGCTCCGTCTCCCCTCGTTCCGCCGACGGCCGCTCCCCCGTCGTCTGCTCGCCGCTCATCGCCCGCGTTCCTCGACCTCGAGATCGTCGACGGCTCCCCAGCGTGGGCGTGCCCTCCCCGTCGACCGCGAGATCGTCGGACCGTCCGGTGCGAACGCTGTATAGATATCTCGAACGGAGGGTATCGCCCGGTAAAAGTTCCTCGAATTCCCCGCGAACGGGTCGGCTGGAGAGGGAGACGCGAGACCCCTCGACCGGCGATCGCCGCTCACGACGGCCGGGTTCGTCGGTCCTCGGTCGTTCGTCCCGCAGGCCGGTTCGGGACGCGGTCGCCCGAGGGGGGTCACCGTTGACGCGTCGTCGCCGTAACCTATCGGCTTAGCGGACAGGTTTATGGTGCTCCCTCGCCGACTTCCGGGAACGAACACGTATGAGTGATCCTATCGTCTACGCCGTGGCGAGCGGGAAAGGAGGTGTCGGGAAGACGACGACCGCGGTGAACCTCACCGCGGCGTTCGCCACGGGCGACCGGTCGAGCGTCGTCGTCGACGCCGATCTCGGCATGGCGACGCTCGCCACCTCCCTCGGCGACGTGGAGGGCCCGACGCTGTACGACGTCCTCGCGGACGGGGTGCCGGTCGAGGAGGCCAGCTACGACGGCGGCGGGTTCGCGTTCGTCCCCGGTGGCGGGACGCTCGAGGGGTACGCGGACGCCGACCCCGGAGGGCTCGGGGACGTCGTCGAGACGCTCCGGGATTCGTTCGACGTCGTGGTGCTCGACGTCGGGGCGGGACTGAGCCACGACACGATCGTCCCGCTCGGCCTCGCCGACGAGATACTGCTGGTCTCGACCCCGGAGACCGCCGCGCTGGAGAGCGCGGAACGGGTACACGAACTCGCAGAGCGCCTCGACACGCCCGTGACGGGGCTCGTCCTCACGCGCGTGACGGAGGCGAACGAACGTGCGACCGAGGCGGTCGAGGCGGCCGTCGGCGTCCCGGTGCTGGCGGTCGTTCCGGATGACGAGGTGGTCTACGAGAGCGCCGCGATCGGCAGCCCGGTCGTCACGAACGCCCCGCAGAGCCCGGTGACGGCTGCCTACGTCGATCTCGCGGAGGCGCTCTGTGACCGACTCGGGGAGGACCTGCGATCCGAACCGGTCCCGGAGGGGACCGCGACCGGCGAGACCGTCCTCGCGGGGCTGGCCGGCCCCGAACGGGCGCGTGAGGTCGCGGGGAGCGGGTGCAGCGAGGGAGATCCCGAGAGTGGGGACGACGTCGCGGCTCCGGGCTCCGACGCGGCCGACCCGGACGGCGAGGGCGACGCGGAGGACTCAGACCGGGACGACGGCGGCGGCTCGGGAGGCTTCTTCTCGCGGCTGTTCGGCCGGTGAAACGCTGATACGTGACCGGCTCGTACGGACTGTATGAGCGCGAGCGGATCGACGCCCTGGCGGTGGCTCCTCCCCTTCTTCCTCGCGACGGTCGGCCTGCTCGTCGTCGCGGTGATGGCGGTGGAGGCGACCGCCTACATCGACTCGGGGGCCTCGACGCCGAGCACGAACAGTGCGTTCGCGACCGTGTGTCTCGCCGCGGCGACGAGCGCGAGGCGTGCGTCCCGGGTCTCCGGATCGTCCGCCGCGAGCACCGGGCACTCCCGGTAGAAGGCGTTGAACGTCTCGGCGAACTCGCGGGTGTAGGTCGCGACCTGGTGTGGCTCGTGGTCGGCGGCAGCCGACTCGACCACCGCGGGGAGACGGGCGATCACCGAGAGCAGCGCCCGCTCCTCGGGCGTGGCGAGCACGTCGGGATCGACCGCTCCCGGCACCGCGTCGGCCTCCGCGAGGATGCCACAGCAGCGAGCGTGGACGTACTGGACGTAGGGCGCGCTCTGGGCCTCGAAGTCGAGCGCGCGATCCCACTCGAAGGTGATCGCCTTCGTCGGCTGCTTCGAGACGATGTCGTAACGCACCGCGCCGACGCCGACCTGTCTGGCGATCCGCTCGACGTCCTCGGTACCGAGGTCGTCGTCGCGGATCCGGTCGTCCATCCGCGACTCGACCTCCTCTCGCGCCCGCTCGATCGCCTCGTCGAGCAGGTCGTCGAGCTGGACACCGGTCCCCCGCCGCGTGCTC
>SKWB01000383.1 GCA_007129135.1 Halococcaceae archaeon
GCGGCAGGTCGGTGTGCCAGGAGTAGTTGTCGAGTCCGGCGGCGCCGACCGCCTCCTCCTCGTCGACGTCGCGGACGTGGTAGTCGACCAGCGCCATCTCGTTCGCCTTTCGGTACATCCCCTGGAGTCGGATCATCCCCAGGAGCGGCATCCCGCCGCGGAACTTCATCGCCTGGATGCCGGCACCGCCGGTCTCCTCGACGACGCGCTCGTCGTAGCCCTGCTCCAAGAGCATCTCCTGGCCTTCCTCGCCGCTGTAGTGTGCTGCGATCTCGAGGATCGTCTCCGCCGCGAGGTCGTAGGCCTCCTCGAAGGAGACCTCGTCCCAGTCGTCGGTCCCCCGCCCGGCGTACTCCTCGGGCATGCTCCCGTCGTCGTCGCGCGGGAACCCCTCCTCGACCCACTCGCGGAACCCGCGGCGGACCATCGGCGCTTTCACACGCATGTCGCCGTAGAAGCGCTCGACCATCGCGAGTCCCTTCTGACAGACCCGGGGGTCCCAGCGCGAACTCGCCTGGTTGCCGTGGAGGTCGGTCGCCTCGCCGTAGTTCATCGACGGGCCGAGGCGGGTGATGACGCCGTTCTTCACGTTCGCCTCGAGGTAGCAGTTGTGGGTGTCGTTCGGGGTGCAGGTGAGCGTGAACGTCTCGTCGACGTCCCAGATGTCGCGGTAGTGGGACTCCCAGTCGCGATCGGGGTACTCGGCGAGGGGGTTGAACTCCCCGTGGGTGTCGGCCGTCGGCTCCGGCCGGAACCGCCGGTAGGTCGCCCCGGTGGCCAGACCGGCACCGGCGAGCATACCCGCGCCGATCAGCACGTCCCGGCGGGTCGTGCCACCCTCGCCACCGTCGTTCGCGTCGGGGGACCCGGAAGCCTCGCTCATCGTTCGATCCCCCGGTTTGTCCTACGGGTTCGGGTCGGAGTCGTGCGCCTCATCACGGTTCGAACCTCGTCCCCCGATCCTAAACTGACCTCGCGGGTTCCCAGCCGGTGGGAACCGGTTCGAACATGTTCGGACCGAACACTCACACCCCGAACGACGAGGAAACGAGGAGCCGTGGTTCGATGGATCGGCCGACGCCGGACCTCGCGAATCGGGAGCCAGAACTGGCCTCGCTCGTGGACGGCGGCGGTCGAACCGCTCTCGTCGCTCGAAGAGTTCCCACGTACAGCACACCACGATCGAACGGGCCTGCGACGGAGCCCGTGGATCGTCTCCGGGCGGGGTTTTCGGTGGCGGCGGGTCCGGTTACTCGCTGAGCCACCAGCCGTACATCCTGTTCGCGTCCTCCGACTCAGCGGGTTTCATGCTCTGGCCGAACGTCTTCCCCTCGAGGATCTGCCGTTCGATCGCGTTGAGCGCCAGCGAAAAGGAGTGGCGGTCCCCGAAGCCGGCCTCTTCGCCGATGAACAGCCCCTTGTCGGTGAAGAGGCGAATCCGGGTGTAGATCTGTGGGACGCCCCGGAGGCGTTCTTTGTGCTCGTCGAAGTGGACCTTCGCCTCCATGACGCGCATGGCGCTGTACTTGCGCGTGACGTTCTCGATCCGCTCGCCCAGCTCCTCGCGGGTCAGGTCGGACAGCAGGTCGCCCCCGAACACCTGTACGGGGAGCGCGTCCTCGTCGTCCCAGGTCAGCGACTCGAGGAGGTCCGTCTTGGTGACGATCCCCGCGAGAGCACCGTCGTCGAGGACGACCGACGACGACGCACCGGACTCGAGCATCGTTTCGAGCACCTCGTCGAGGACTTCCTCGGGTCCGGTGGTCCCGACGGTCTCGATCATCACGTTGCGAACCGGGAGGTCGAGCAGGTCCGCACTCTCGCCTTCACGGGCACCGAACCCCCCGCTGCCCGCGCCCTGGTCGGCGACGTGCTCGGACGCATCGCCACCCTGAGAGCGCTGGAGTTCGCGAGTGACGAACTCGAGGACGTCGACGAGGCCGACGATACCGAGGACCGCCTCGCCGTCACCGGCGACGACAGGGAGATGTCGAATGCGCTCGGTGCGAAACGTCGCGAGCGCCTGCCCGAGCGTGGTCTCCGGGTTCACGGCGACGACGTCCGTCGTGGCGACGTCCTCGACGTCGAGCACCGAGAGATACGGCTGGACGTGGCGCAAGAGGTCGTCCTCGCGGACGACGCCGACGAGCTGGCCGTCGTCCCCGGAGCCGGTATCGAACACCGGGAGGATCTTCGTGTCGCCGGCGATCATGAGCCGAGCGGCCTCCCGCAGGTCCTCGTGGCGGTCGATCGTGGGTACGGGCCGGACCAGCGACCGTGCCTTCCGCGACCCCTTCTCGTGAGAGGAGAGGACCTCCCGCCGCGTGACGACCCCCTCGAGCTCGTCGTCGCGCGTGATCAGGAGCGCCTTCTCGTCCGTGGTCTCGAACGCCCCGCGGAGTTTCGAGACCGGCGTCGAGTCGTCGTACGAACGGAACTCCTCGTCGACGATGTCTGTTACGTCCATGAGGAGATGAGGACCACGGCCTACTTATCCACTCTGCTGATTCCCGGAGAATGGATGTGTGTCGACGACCGGGCTTCGGGTACTCATACT
Source organism: Halococcaceae archaeon (assembly GCA_007129135.1). Classification (GTDB taxonomy): domain Archaea; phylum Halobacteriota; class Halobacteria; order Halobacteriales; family Halalkalicoccaceae; genus Natronorarus. Next base: position 2,558 of record SKWB01000383.1, read on the forward strand.
GTCGGCCGTACGTCGTTCGAGATGATCGTGCCTCCGAGGTGCCGAGAATCTCTACACGGTTACAGCCGAAAGTATCAGGAGGGTGGTTTCTGTAACCCGGCCTATGGGCAACCGGACAGCCGATCTCCGCCACTCGGTCTTTCGATGGACCGTCATCGAGGGGAACAGACTGGTCGTCGCGGGTACGCTCCTCGGCGGAATACTGTCGATACTGCTCGTCCTGCTCTCGGTGAACCTGTTCCCGCGGGTGCCGGGTGATCCGATCTATCTCCTGATCAGCGCGTTCCTCGGCGGGAACATCACGCTCATCACGGTCGTCATCGCGATCAACCAGCTCGTGTTCTCCCGCGAACTCGGTTCGCCGGGAAGCTTAGAGCAGCGAACCCGAAGGGCCGTCGAGTACCGCGATCAGGTTCAGGAGGTCATGGATCGGGCGGTGAGTCCGGTGATGCCTGGCTCGTTCCTGCTGGTGCTTCACGAGAACCTCGGCAAGCGAGCGCAGGCGTTACGCGAGACGATCCCCGATCCCGTCGAGGACGAACTCTCCACGGAGATCGACGAACTCGTCGGTGCACTCCAGCGTGACGTCCGAACCGTCACGGATGCGCTCGATACGCCCGCTGCGGACGAAGAGATCTTCGGCGCGATCGCGGCGACGCTGGGAACGACCCAGGCAGAGCAGTTGTACGACCTCTCGCGGATCGAGATGGAGTACGACGCGCGGCTGTCGGACGAACAGCGCGAGCTGTTCGAGGGGATCCGAGAGCACCTGCTCCACATCGACGTCGCCCGGAAGTACTTCCGGACGGTCTACATCACGAAGGAGCTCTCGTTCCTCTCGAGGGTGTTGTTGATAATCGGGATCCCCGTACAGCTGTTCCTCGCGGCGACGCTCGCGGTGTACGGTCTCGCCGCGATCGAAGAGCTCCCGGCGGTCGCGGTCGTCGGTGCGACGCTCGTCGCCATGGTCGCCTGTTTCGCGCCGCTGGTCATCCTGGCGTCGTTCGTTCTCCGACTGTCGTGGGTCGCCCAGCGAAACGCGACCGTCATGCCGTTCGCGGCCTCCGAGAAGGATTACACGCTCCTTCCGAACCGGGAGTGAGTTCCGGTTCCTCCGGAGTTTCTCGCACCAGTCGGCCAGTTTGCGCGGCCTCGCCCCAACGACCTACCCGGAACGAGTCGCCGTACCGGAGCGACCGGGCCCTCCGAACCGGCCGCGTGGGCTTTCGAAACGGCGGAAGTCCGTCCCCCTCTGAACTCGTACGAGTATCCGTCCCTCGCGGAAGGGCTCTATACCCGGTCCAGTTCGAGCAGCGTCCCGTTCTCCCCGATGGGCCTCGTGTTCACGTCCGCGAGAAGATCGCCGACGTCCTCGCGGATCGCGTCACGGACCCACGTCGGGTCCTCGACGAGCGCCCGAACCCGATCCCCGGAGGGCCTGTACGCCACCTCCGCGCTCAGCTGCCGTATCTGGCTGTCGCGGGGCAGTCCCCGCAGATCGACCGCGTCCTCCGGGAGCGAACCCAGGACGTCGTCGAGGAAGCCCTCGACCGTCCCGGCGAGTTCGGCGAGCGCCTCGTGGCCGCCCTTCCCGCCGGGCGAGCGCTGGAGCCCGCGGTCGAACGGGAGGCTGTGGACCGTCGGGACGTCGATCTCGACCGGGTCCTCGAACAGCTCGTTGCGCTCGCCACAGCACTCGCAGTCGAAGCCGTTCATGTTCACGACCGCCGCGACCGTCGCGACGCCGTTCTCCTCGAACAGTTTCACGGTGCGCTCGGTGTCGTCGACGCTCGCGTCGAACGGCGTCGTGACGAACACCGCGCCGTCGACCGGGACGTGTTCGAGCAGCGCGCCGGCCACGTCGTCGGAGCCGGCCGGCATGTCGATCACGAGCACGTCGCGGCCCTCCCAGGCGCCCTGCCCGAGCAGGTTCTCCATCGCGCCGTAGGCGATCGCGCCCCGTCGCGCCGTCGGCGGCTCCCCGCCCACGACGCCCGGGCTGAGCATCTGCAACCCGTCCGATTCGAGCGGGACCGGCTGTCCGTTCTCGTTCGTGAGCACCGGCCCCTCCACGTCCTCGAGCAGGTGGGGGACGTTCGGGCCGTAGATGTCCGCGTCGAACAGCCCGACGTCGTACCCGCGAGCCGAGAGCGTCCGAGCGAGTGCGACCGCGACGGTCGTCTTGCCGACGCCGCCTTTCGCGCTCGCGACGGCGACGACGTGATCGACCGTCGGCAACTCGACGGCTTTCCCGTCGCTCCGGGACGGGAGAACGCGTACGCGGTCCGTCTCCGGAAGCGTCAGTGCCGCGCCGCGAATCTGCTCGACGATCCGCTCCGTGAGGGACTCTCCGAGGCCGTCGATGGCGACTTCGACGGTCACCGTGTCGTTCGTTCGCTCGAGCCGTCGGACGATTCCTTTCGAGACCGGATCGGTTCCGTCGGGTAGTTCGATACGCCTGAACGGATCTGCGTTCTGGGCTTGTCGGTCGGTGTTCATGGTGTCTCCTCCGTAACGTGCGGTAACCGGGCTGGCACTCCCGTCTGTCCTCGAGCGGCGGTGAGACGGTCGACCCCGAGTGGCGTCTCGTGGCTGTGTCACTCGACGAC
>SKWB01000259.1 GCA_007129135.1 Halococcaceae archaeon
CGTTGTCGGTGAACCGGCGGTCCCGGGCACAGAGGAACATCACGATCGGACGGATCACGAGCACGACCGCGAGCACCACGCCGACCCCGCCGAGGCCGAGCGCGAGTATCGCGTCGACGTCGACCAGCGCCGCGAGCGAGATGAAGACGAACGAGAGCACGACCAGCGTGAGGTCGCGGCCGAAGACCTCCATCGTCTCACGGTGGGGCAGCTCGAGGTTCCCGAGGACCATCCCGGCGGTCGCGGCGGCCGCGATGCCGGCCTCGGCGGCGAGCAGGTCCGCGAGCGCGAACGAGCCGATCGCGGCGGCGAGCGTGAGAAAGCGCGCGACCTGTGGCGTGCTCCCCGGGGCGATCTCGTGGGTCAGCAGGAGGTAGATCGTTCCGGCGACGACCAGGCCGACGCCGACGCCGACGGCGAACCGGAGCGAGAAGCCCGCGAGCGTGTCGAGCGCGTCGCCCTCGCCGACGACGAGCGTCTCGTAGATGACGACCGCACCGATCGCCGCGGTGACGTCGTTCACGATCCCCTCGCTCTCCAGGGCGGCCGCGACGTGCTCTCGTACCCGCACGACCTCCAGGATCGGCGTGATCACAGTCGGCCCGGTCGCGACGAGCAGCGCCCCCACCAGCAGCGAGAGCGGCCACGAGGCGTCGAGGAAGAGCCGGACCGCGCCGGCCGTCCCGAGGAAAGTGAGCGTCGCCCCGATCGTCGAGAGCCGGATCGTCGTCCGCGAGGCCTCCCGTAACCGGTCGATCCGCAGGTCGAACGCGCCGTCGAAGACGATGATCGCCACGCTCAGCCCGACGATCACCCGGAGCCCCTCCCCGAACGTCTCGAGGGTGACGAGACCCAGCAGTTCGGGACCGAGCGCGAGGCCGATGGCGATGAGAAAGAGCACGCTCGGCACCCGGAGCCGGCGCGCGAGCAACTGCGCGCCGATCCCCAGCAGCAGTATCGCGGCGATCACGGGGAGAACGTCGACCACGCCGACAGTCCGGACCGGGGTGTATTAAGCCGGCTTCCTGACAGGGTAGTGTGACCCGAAAGGCTTTCTTCCGTGGTATGCTATCGCAAGGGGATGGTATACGCGTTCGTCATGGTGAAGACGGCGGCGGGCAAGTCGGAGGCGGTCGTCGACCAGGTCAGGGACGTCGCGAACGTCTCGGAGGCGCACATCGTCGCCGGGGAGTTCGACGTCATCGCGGAGGTCACCGCGGAGGAGGTCTACGACGTGCTTCAGGCGTCCTCGTCCTCCATCCAGGCGCTCGACGGGGTCGCGGACACGAAGACGTACATCTCGCTGGAGTGACCGACGGGCACCGGAGCCCGAGCCGCCATCTGTCACCTCCCCCCGTGCTACTCGTGCGCTCTCTCGCCGAGCCTCCGGCGGGCCGGGCGTCGTCCTCTGACCGGAGCCGGAGCACGGTCAGGAGGGCGACGACGAACGGTCGTTCGTGGTCCATGCACAACGCCGGTAGCACCAATACGTGTTCGTCCTACGGTATGTCCGTGGTCCGTAATGTCTGACAACGACGAATCCAGCGACGGACGCGTGAATCGAACGGTGACACGGCGAACCGCCCTCGGCGTGATCGGCGCCAGTGCGGTGGGGCTCGGAGCCTCCGGAGCCGTGAGCGCGGACGGACACGGCGACGAGTTCGGCGTAACGGACGACGGGCCGAACCCGATGGCGCTCGTCACCGCGGAGGGCGAGGAGTGGCCCGAAGAGCCGGAAGAGGATACGGAGCTCTTCGACGCGGAGCCGGAGTTCCCGCCGTACGCGAACTACGAGGGGATGCGTGAGGACGCACAGGACCCGGACACGCCCTTCACGGTCGGCGACGTCGAGCGGTATCTCGAACCCCACGGCGTCCCGAACCTGCTCCACTCGCGTCGGCTGGTCGTCGCCCCGGACGCCGAGGCCGACGGCGCGGTGACCTGGGGTGAGTTCGACGGTGCGAGCGCGAGCGCGCAGATCCAGCCGGAGATCGACCGCGGCCGACGGTGCTCGCACGTCGAGATCGAGTTCGAGGGGCTCGTTCCGAACGGCGTCTACACGGTCTGGGTCGTCCACCGCCCGGCGTTCCACCGCCCGCTCGGCGGCAACGACGGCGCGAGCAACTCCTTCACGGCCGACGAGGAGGGCAACTACACGCTGGAGGCGATAGACCTCCCGGACGAGCTGACCCTGCCGCCGGCGGCGACGGCGGACCCGGGCGACGAGGAAGAAGACGCCGAGGCGGTCGATCCGATCCCCGTGACGGAGTACCCGCTGCACGAGATCCCCGGCGAGTTCTTCTTCGTGGTGGCCTACCACTACGACAACCGGACGTGGGGCCCCCAGCCCGGTCCGTTCTGGGTGCCACAGCTGGTCGTCAACCAGTTCGAGGGCGAGTAGCGGAGAGGGCTCTCGCGGCCTCGATCGGGGGGAGGGGAACAGGACCCGGCAGCCCCACTCGGTCGCCGGTCGAAACCGTTCGACTGCCGAGCGGAACCGACCCCGCTGGCGCGTTCCGATACCACAAAGACCACCGAGCCCCTAGCGTGGCTATGATCACGATCGGGACGATCGTCGGCCTGCTCGTCGTCGTCACGCTGCACACCGTGGTGGCGACGGTGATGACGCGCTTCTTCAGGCTCCGCCTCGACACCCGTGGCGGGGCGGCCGTCTTCTCGCTCTTTCTGATCCCGGTCGCGCTCTTCGCCTCGCTGCTCCTCTTCGGTCAGGCGATCCCCGGACAGATGGAGCCGAACACGCTACTGCTCGTCACGATCGTCCTCCCGATCACCCTCGGCTTCGCCGTCGATCTCTTCTGGATGCCCCACCCGGAGGAGGTCGAACTCGCCCGCCGGAACGAGAGCTAGAGGAGCCGAGAGATCGCCCGTTCGACCCCGTCGATCACCTCCTCGGGAGAACGGGTCGCGTCGATCCGGGTGAACCGCTCGGGCTCGGCCGAGAGCAGCCGTTCGTAGTTCTCCCGGACTGCGCTCAGGTACTCCACCTGCTCCAGCTTGTTCGTCGCGCCGCTTCGCGCCGCACCGGTCTCGGGGTCGACGTCGAGGTAGACCGTGTGGTCCGGGGGGCGGGTCCACGGCGAGTGAACCCCCCGGACGTACTCGAGCGGACGGTCGACCAGCCCGGCGAGCGAGACACCCTGATACGCGTAGCGCGAGTCGGAGTAGCGTGCGGAGATCACGAGTTTGCCCTCGGAGAGCGCCGGTCGGACCACCCGCGAGAGGTGGTCGGCGTGGTCGGCGGTGAAGAGGAAGAGTTCGGCGACCGGGTCCGCCTCGGGGTCCGAGATCGACCGCGAGACGGCCTCGCCGTACCAGCTCCCGGTCGGCTCGTGGGTGAAGACGGCGTCGGGGTAGGTCTGGGTGAGCGCCTCCCAGACGGTGGTCTTCCCGCTCCCGTCGATCCCCTCGATGGTGAGCAGCATGTCCCCGACTGCGCGAGCCCGGGCTATAAGCGTCGTGACCCCGCGTCGGCCCGGGCGGCCGATCGAGCCGACCGGTCCCGGTTTCAGTATCTTTACACCGACAGCGTCCCTGAGGAGAGCTATGAACGTGCTTGTGACTGGCGGGACGGGGTTCGTCGGGAGCTACCTCTGTGACGAGTTGGCCGACCGCGGACACGAGGTGACGGCGCTCTCGCGTTCGCCGGACCCGTCCGCGGTGTCGGCGGGGGTCGAGGTCGTCGAGGGCGACGTGACGAATCCCGGATCGCTCGAGGCCCCGATCGAGGGCCAGGACGTCGTCGTGAACCTCGTCGCGCTCTCGCCGCTGTGGGAGCCGGAGGGCGGCAACGAGATGCACGATCTGGTCCACCGCCAGGGCACCGAGAACCTCGTCCGTGCCGCCGAGGAGGCCGGCGTCGGCCGGTTCGTCCAGATGAGCGGCCTCATCACGGGCGACGAGAGCCTGACGTCGTACCACCGTGCGAAGGCCCGTGCCGAGGAGATCGTCCGCGACTCCGGCCTCGAGTACGTCATCTACCGTCCGTCGATCGTCTTCGGCGACGGCGACGAGATCGTCGGGTTCACGACGAAGCTCAAGCAGATGTTCGCCCCGGTCGGCCCCCTCTATCCGCTACCCGGCGGCGGCGAGCGGACCTACTTCCAGCTCATCCACGTCGGGGACCTCGCGCCGATGCTCGCGGACGGCGTCGAGGGCGACGAACACGCGAACGAGACGTACGAACTCGGTGGCCCGACGGTCTACACGCTCCGCGAGATGACCGAACTCGTCTTCGAGTCGAAAGGTCGGAGCGTCACGATCGTTCCCCTCCCCATGGTGCTCTCGAAGGTCGGCATGACCGCGATGGGTGTCGTTCCGGGCCTCCGGCTGGGCCCCGATCAGTTCAGGGGGCTCAAGGCCGACAACCGTGTCTCCGACAACGACGTCGGCGCGTTCGGCGTCTCCGAGGACGAGATGACGACCTTCGAGGAGTATCTCGGCCTGACGTAACTCGGCCACCCCGGTCGATAGGCACGCCGTAAACACCTCTTCCGTCCGAGAGGAACATTGGCGGAAAGTTTATATTTCTGATCCCACTGAGTTCGTCCAAGGGACATTTATGAAACTCGCGATGATTGGATTCGGTCAGGCGGGCGGGAAGATCGTCGACCGGTTCCTCGAACACGACATGGAGACCGGCAGCAACGTCGTCCGGGCGGCGGTCGCGGTGAACACCGCGAAGGCCGACCTGATGGGACTGGAACAGATCCCACAGGAGAGCCGGGTGCTGATCGGCCAGTCCCGGGTGAAAGGCCACGGCGTCGGCGCGGACAACGAACTCGGCGCGAGCGTCGCCGAGGAGGACATCGACGAGGTGCAGGGCGCGATCGACTCCGTCCCCGTCCACGAGGTCGACGCGTTCCTCGTCGTCGCCGGGATGGGCGGCGGCACGGGAAGCGGCGGCGCACCGGTGATCGCGAAACACCTCAAACGTATCTACACCGAGCCGGTCTACGGTCTCGGGGTGCTCCCCGGTCGGGACGAGGGCGGGATCTACACGCTGAACGCCGCCCGCTCGTTCCAGACGTTCGTCCGCGAGGTGGACAACCTGATGGTCTTCGACAACGACGCCTGGCGCTCGACCGGCGAGTCCGTCGAGGGCGGCTACGGGACGATCAACGAGGAGATCGTCAGAC
>SKWB01000085.1 GCA_007129135.1 Halococcaceae archaeon
CCTGGGCGTCGTCGCCCGGATGTGCGACCGCGTCGGCGTGATGTACGCCGGCGAACTCGTCGAGCGCGGCGAGCTCGCCGACCTCTTCGAGCGCTCGGTCCACCCCTACACCGAGGGGTTGCTGGGCTCGATCCCCGACCTCGAGGAGCCCGCCCCGCGGCTCCAGCCGATCCCCGGGAACGTCCCGGATCTGATCGCCTCGGAGATGGGCGATCGGTGTTACTTCGCGGACCGCTGTCCGAAGGCGATGCGCGAGTGTCTGGAAAAGCCCCCGGAGTTCGAGATCGACGGCGAACACGGCGCGAAGTGTTACCTCGCGGAGCAGGAGTACGCCCCCGAACGGGCGCTCTCGCCCGAGGAGCTCCGAGGGGAGGTCTCCGCCGATGACTGACGTCGAGGAGGCCGACGAGGGGACTGGGTTCGAGTTCGTCGGCTCCGAGACCACAGAGGAGATTCAGATGGAGAGCCCACTGGTCAGCGTCCAGCGCCTGGAGAAGTACTACGACGCGGAGAACTCGCTGCTCGATCGGCTCTTCGGCGAGGAGACGAGGCCGGTGAAGGCGGTCGACGACGTCTCGTTCGACGTCTTTCCCGGCGAGACGCTCGGCGTCGTCGGCGAGTCCGGCTGTGGGAAGTCCACCACGGGCGAGACGTTGCTCAGACTCCGGGAGGCCACGGGCGGGAGCGTGCTCTTCGACGGCGAGGACATCTTCGAGATGGACGACGACGCGCTCTCTGCGTTCAGGACGAGAGCACAGATCGTCTTCCAGGACCCATTCTCCAGTCTCGACCCGCGCATGACCGTCGGACGGATCGTGAGCGAACCGCTCGACGTCCACGACTGGCCGACCGGACCGGGAGACGTCGACGTCGAACCCGTCCTCACCGTCGAGGGCGAGCGAGAGGTCGACGTGAGCGTCGACCTGCCCGTAACCGACCGGGCGGAGACGCGACCGGGCGGAGGGATCGACGTCTCGCTCCCGCTCACGGTGCGGGTCGAGGGCGACTCGGCGTCCGTCGACGCACCCCGTGACTGCAAGGCGAGTGCGACCGTCGAGAACGGCCGTGCGGAGGTGAGCGTCTCCCCGTCGAAGCGGGGACTGCGCCGGCTCAGGGTACAGCAGTTGCTCGAACGCGTCGGCCTCTCGGCGGGCCAGATCGACCGCTACCCGAACGAGTTCTCGGGCGGCCAGCGCCAGCGGATCGGCATCGCCCGCGCGATCGCGCTCGAACCGGAGTTCATCGTCCTCGACGAGCCGGTGAGCGCGCTCGACGTGAGCGTCCAGGCGCAGGTGCTCAACCTGCTCGCGGACCTCCAGGACGAACTCGGACTCACCTACCTCTTCATCGCCCACGACCTGAGTGTGGTCAGACACATCTCCGACCGCGTCGCGATCATGTACCTGGGCAAGCTCGTCGAGATCGGTCCGACGGACGCGATCTTCGACACGCCGGCGCACCCGTACACGGAGGCGCTCCTGGAGAGCGTCCCCCGCGCGGCGCTCTCAGAGTACGGCCGGCGGATCGACGCGCTCCGCGGTGACGTTCCCTCCCCCAGAGACCCACCGTCGGGCTGTCGGTTCCGAACCCGGTGTCCGGCGTTGATCCAGCCCGAGGGCTACGGGATGGACCAATCCGCGTGGCGCGCGGTCGCGACGCTCCGGGATGGGACCGTCTCTGGCGAGTTCGACGCGGACGCCGTCGAGAGACTCGTCGAAGCGTGGGTAGAGGACGGAGAGGAGACGACGCTCACGACGGAGGAGGTAGCGGAGGCGATCCGCTCCGAGTTCGATATCCCGGAGCGTCTCGGTGACGCGAAAGCGGAGGCGACGCTCGCGGAGGCGATCAGGGCACTGGCCGAGGACGACGTCGAGCACGGCCGAGCGGTGCTGAGAGAGGCGTTCGTGACGCCGTGTGAGGAGCGCGTTCCGCCGCTGTACCCGATCGGATCGGGTCACGGGGCGGCCTGTCTGCTCCACGAAGAGGAGTGACTCAGTCGCTTCCGTGTCGGTGGCCGATGACGACCGAGACGACGTGGAGGGCGACGAGTGTGAGGAACGCGGTCATATGCGAGCCCGATCCGAGTCCCTCCATGAGTAGCAGGGGAATGTAGAGAAAGGGGAGAGCGATCGCGCTCCAGAAGGCGATCGCTCGGAGCGGGCGCACGGCGGCGCGCGAGAGTGCCCGGTGGTCGGGTAGCTCTGCATCGTCTGTCGGGCTGGGGATGGAGGGGGTCGACATCCTGGGGACCTCACTCACCGTACCACGGAGTGACACATATACCCTGGAGAGGGTTTATCATATTTCAGCAGTATTTATCATTGTATCGGAGAGGTTGTGCCGTTTCATAACGCGCGCAGCGGGGGCGAGACGTTTTAATATCCGACTAGAAACAATGTTTTAGGTTATTGCTTTTTCCCGTGCCGTTCAACCGTACTGATGATCGGTCACCCTTAGACGGAGTGCGAGCGATGCGGACTACCGGACGACGGTGACGGGCACCGGCGAGCGGCGGACGACCGTCTCCGCGACGCTGCCGAGGAGGATGCGCGAGACCCCCTCCCGGCCGTGGCTTCCCATCACCAGGTGATCGAACCCGCCCTCCTCGACCACGTCGACGATCGTTCGGGCCGGACGGCCGATCTCGGTCTCGGTTCGAAGGTCGACGTCCGCTCCGGCGAGCTCCCTCGCCCGCTCGAAGTGACCCTCCGCGCGTTTCTCGGCGGTCGCCATCCACTCGTCAGCGTTGACCGTCATCGCGATCTCGGTGCCGGCACCGACTTCCGCCGGGTCGAGCACCGTGAGGACGGTGATCGTCGCCTCGCCGAACTCGGCGATGGCGTACTCGAGCGCGTCGAACGACTGTTCGGATCCGTCTACGGGGACGAGGATGGCGCTGGCCATGCCCGGAGGTTCGATTCCCTGCCGGATAAAACCTCATACGGACCGGTGTCGATCCGCACCGCTCGGACCGACCCATCTCTCGGTCCGGATGCGAGACGGCGACAGCGGTCCGTATCAGTCCCTGCCGTGACGTGTAAGACAGACCGGCAGGCCACAGAGTTCGACTGGTTCGGAGTTGTCGGGGGAGTAGACGACCTGCTGGCCCTTCTCCATGTAGGGGACCTTCCCGGCCAGGGTACTCGGAATGTTCACCGCCTTGATCGCCTCCTCGTCCCCGAGGTTGAGGACGAGTTTCGTGTTCACCTGTTTGAAGATCGACTCCGCGATGTCCTGTGGGTCCTGCGTGACGAGGAAGAGCCCCAGCCGCTCCTTTCGCCCCTGTTTCGCCGCCTCGGTGAACTTCCCGATCACGCGCGCGCCCTGCGCGCTGTCGGCACCCGAGAGGAAGTTGTGCGCCTCGTCCATCCCGATCACGAGCGGGGTCTCCTTGATCCGGTCGAACCGGGGGTCGTTCGAGAGCTTCTCGTCGATCAGCAGGCTCGCGACCGCGAGGACGACCACCTCCGTCGCCCGGCTGTCGTTTATGTGGTAGGTGGGGACCACGCTCAGCCCACCCGGGCGGACGAACTCGTGGATCAGCTCGGTGATCGGCCGGGCGTCGCCGTCGAAGACCGCGTCGAAGCCCCAGGCACGGCGTTTCACCGCGTCGTACGTCGCCTCGTGGACGCGCCCGGACTCGTCGAGCTCCTCCCTGAGCGCGGGATCGTCGAGGAACGTCTTGAACTCCTCGTAGGTCCCCTCGTTCCCGTGCTGGCGAAAGAAGCGCTCCAGGAGGTGTGAAAGCGCGTTGTACTGGTTGTCGTTCAGGCTCGCGCCGGCGACGAGCCACCTGTTCGACCGGACCATCGAGAACGGTATCGTGAACTCGACCCGCTCCGCCCGGTGGTGGCTCGCCTCGTAGCCCGTCCCCGCCACGCTCGGGACGAAGACGGTCGTGTCGTCGTAGCCACCGTGGCTGATCCCCTCGCGGTCGAAGCCTCGCGCCTGCTCGGCGCTCACCTGCGGGTTGTCGTCGTGCATCTGTGCGTACTCGTCCTGCGGGTCGAACTGCACGACCGCGAGCCCCGGCGTCCGACCGTCGTCCATCTCGTACTCCCGGCCGAGGTACTGTCTGAGGACGTTCTTCGTGCTGTGGGTCTTCCCCGAGCCAGTGCCGCCGGCGACGAGCGTGTGTCTGAACACGAGCGGATCGCCGTCGGTGTAGTCGTCTTTCAGCCGGTAGTCGATCGTCGGCGGCTCCGCGGCGGTCTTCACCCGCTCGCCCCCCACCGCGAGGTGCCCGAGGAAGACCCCCTCCTCGGGGATCTTGAGTCCCGTCTTGATCTCCTCGGTGTCCGTCGCCCGCCGAACGACCGCGTCCGGCTTCGGGACCCGGTCGGTCATCCGGCGTTTCAACTCCCCTCCGTCGCTGTAGAGTACCGCAACGGGATCGAGCGTCGCGACGAACTTGAAGTCGCGTTCGTCCTCGCCGTTCCACGTCCGTCGCATCGCCCGCCGGGCGTGGATCTCGGTCGCGTCGTCGGCGTGGAACTCCCGGGCGTACTCGAGGGCAGTGATCCGCGAGAAGAGCAGTTCGCCGTCGGGATAGGGAACGAGGAGGTAGCTTCCCAGTCGGATCTCCGAGCGGTTGCCGGTCGTCACGTAGGCCCTGATCCGGCAGTCCTCGCCCTCCTCGGCGACGACCAGCCCCTCGCTGACCGCGACCGTCCCGATCCCTCGATCGGTGCCGACGGCCTCGGCTTCGTACTCGGTGAACTCCTCTCTCTCATCGGTCGAGCGGATCGAGCTCTCCCCGTCCGACGCGCCGGACCCGGACGTCTTGAAGTCACCGAGGTCGGTCATGGCTCGGGCGAAGCGTGCACGGAGCAAAAATCTTCCTCGACGGTGTCCTTTTCAGGTTTCGAAGCGTACGTCCCCTATGTCCCCCGCAGATCCGCGACCCGGCTACGCTTCGCGACGGCCCGACCCGACTCCGTGGGGAGCGTCCAGCAGCCTCCACCGGGAGGTGGTCCGGTGCTCCTGATCCACGGGAGCGCGGGCGGCACCGCTCTCACCGGCACGCTCTTCGAGCGCGGCGAGCGCTCGCCCACCTTCAGCGGCGCGCCGAACGAGGAGGCCCCGTACGTCTGGGTCTGCGACGAGTTCTACGAGGTCGAGTCGGGCGGCACGGTACAGAAGA
>SKWB01000093.1 GCA_007129135.1 Halococcaceae archaeon
GCAACGCCACGAGCGCGAGTGCGGCGCTCCCGAGGAAGACGACGGCGAACACCGCCTTGCTCCAGGCGAGCACCTTCTTCCCGTCGAGCGGGCCGAACGGGATCATGTTGAACGCGGCGAGGAAGAGGTTGATCCCGACGCCGAAACGCCCGACCTCGTAGACGAGCCCGGAGCCGAGCAGGAGCGGTGCGAAGGCAGCGGCGAGAACGAGGTTCGTCACCGGCCCCGCGACCGCGATGATGCCGTTCTCCCGAACCGTGATCCGCCCGCGGTGGTAGACGGCCCCGGGAGCGGCGAAGATGAACCCGGCGAGCGCCGTCGCGATGGCGATGGCGAGCATCGAGTAGTCCGCGCGGAACTCGGCGATCTGTCCGTATCTGATCGCCGCGACCTTGTGCGCGAGTTCGTGGAGCAGGAAGCCGACGCCCGCGGTGAGGAAGTTGACCACGAACAGGACGAGGAAGGCCGCGGGGACGGCGAGGATCCCCGCCCCGCCACCGAAGAAGAGCGCGAACGCGGCTCCGAGGGCGACCCACGCGATCAGGAGGTCTCGGACCTCCCGCCGGCTGAACCGGATGTCGGCGATCGAGAGTCCCGTTCCGCTCACGCGACCAGCCCCCAGAGCAGTTCGGCGCCGTTTCTCGCGCCGTCGACGAGGAGGTCACCGACCGCTCCCACCCCGCCGATGTCCGCGGCCAGCCAGGGCAGTATCACTACGGGGAAGAGGAAGGTAGCGATCATGCTGCCGACGTTCGTCATCGCGACGATGGCGATCAGCCGGAAGAGGGGGACCTCGAGCATCTCCGAGAGTACCTCGCTCACCTCGCCCGTCTCGTCGGCGAGCAGGTCGTTGAGCGTCCCGATGTCGGCGACGTTGACTGGGGTGTGTCTCAGTTCGACGTAGCCGGCGAACCAGCCGGGTGCCAGGAGCGGGTTGATACTGGTCAGCCAGGCGACCGCGCCGCCGACGCCCGCGCTCTGCCAGTGGGCCCCGACGAGCCGCGCCATGCCGAAGGCGAAGATGCCGTTGAAGAGGAACCAGGCGGCGAACACCCGCAGGAGGAAGCCGTCCTGGACGCCGCCGAGCGCCAGGAGCACGAAGAAGGCGAGGAAGCCGAGCGCGATGGCGTAGCCGATCGCCTTGTACGGCGAGAACCGGCGGCTCCTCGCGGTCCCGGTGAGCGTCTCCATCGCGGGGAGCGTCTCGGGCTCTTCCAGGTACCGTTCGATCCCCTGTCTGTGGCCCGCGCCGACGACCGCGAGCACGTCGTAGCCCTCCGAGCGCAGCGCGTGGAGCTTGTGCGCGATGTAGGCGTCGCGTTCGTCGATCAGCGCGTGTGCGCCGCCGGGGCTGAAGCGCCTGAACTCCGCCATCATCGCGCTCACGACGTCACGGTCGGTCAGGTCGTCGATGTCGAACTCCTCGTCTAAATGCTCCTCCGAACCGGAGCCGAGCGCGACGCCGAAGAGGAGTCCACCGGCCAGACCAACCGCCACGCCCGCGCTCGCCCCGAGGAGCCCCCGGAGGGCGAACGCCCCCGTCGAGGCGAAGGTCTCGGGATCGGCGAACGGGCCGAGGCTCCCGCCCGAAACGGCGACCGCAGCGGTCCCGAGCCCCGCGAGGGCGATCGTGCCCGCCAGCAGTGGGAGCGACCGGGAGAGCGTCGGTACGAGGAGCACGAGGAGCAGCCCGGCGACGGCTCCGAGGATCAGCCCGCCACCGGCCCGAAGCAGGCCGTCGCCGACTGCGAGCCCGGCGAGCGGGTCGATCCCGAACAGCGCGGCGACGAAGACCGCGAGGATCCCGAAGAACGCGCCGAAGCCCGCCCCGGCGGTGATCGCCGCGAGTCGTGGATCCGCGACGCCCGCCGCGAGGCCGCCGACGAGCTTCAGCCGTTCGGGCAGCGTCATCCGGGCCCAGAAGCGCTGGATCGTCGTCTGGATGTCCCGATCGACGAGCGCGACGCCCAGCCCCAGCGACTCGGCGGTCTCGACCGCCGCGCGCATGTCCGCGCCGGGTTCGATGTCGAAGCGTTCTCCCAGCCTCGTCTGGACGTACGAGAGCATCCAGTAGGCGAGGAACTGGAAGACGGTGTTGCCCTCGAGTAGGTCCGCCGCGTCGAGGTCCTCGGGGAGGTCGCCTTTCAGCTGTCGGTAGCGGTTCTCGTCGAGTTCGACCGCGACCACGTCCGGTCGTTCCGCCTCGATGGTCGCTTCGACCTCCTCGACGCTCGCCGCCGAGACGTGTGCGGTTCCCACGACCCGGACCGACCCCTCGCCGCCGGCCGCCGCCGTCTCGGGTCGCTCTGTCATCACCCGTGGTTGTCGCGCGCCGCTTTTAGCCATGTCGGACGAGACTCGGCCGCAAAACTATATGGATAAATATACGAATTTGGAGGACCGTGGCCCAGTGAGACCGAAGGAAAGTACGATAATAATACAAAATTCTACGGATACGAACGCGGTTTCTTAACCATCGGGCGGCTCTACTCCTGCCAAGGATGGTCTCGCCGGGAACGCTTCAACTCGTCAACACGCTCGGAGAGGGTGAGAATCGCACGTACGAACCGACGATCAGCGACGCAGGAGAGGTGTCGTATCCGGACGCGGAGGGGTTACTGGACGACCGCGACGACGGTGCAGTGGTCGTCCTCGAGCGGCTCGCCGACCGCGGCGTCCTCGACAGGGAGTTCCAGTCGAAGGTCTACATCTGCCCCGAGTGTCTCACCGAGGGGATGCAGTACTCCTCGGCGTGTCCCTCCTGTGGCTCGATCGAGGCGTTCGAGACGACGCTCGTCGAACACACCGAGTGCGGGACCGTGGACGTCGAGGAGTCCTACCGGAACGGCGTCTGTCCCGGCTGCGAACGCCAGGTGACCGAGGAGACGCTCAGCAGCCAGCAGCGCTACGTCTGTCAGGGCTGTGAGAGCTGGTTCGACACGCCCGCGAACCGGCTCCGGTGTCGGGACTGCCTCCACGTCTGTCAGCCGAGCGACTCGCACGAACGGGTCCTCTACATCTACGCGCTCGGGAAGGAGGGCGATCGGTGGCTCGACGACCAGCTCCGGGCGCGCGGGGCGATCGCCGACGAACTCTCGGACCGGCGGTTCGAGACGACGATCGACGCGGTCGTCACCGCCGACGACGGCACCGACTACCCGGTGCACGTCTACGCGGTCGACAGCTTCCTCGACAACCGGATCGTCGCCGAGATCCACGACACGCCGACCCGAGACGACGTCGAGTACCTGCTCGACGCGTCGAGGGCGCTCTCGGCGCATCCGATCCTCGTGACGACCAGCGGCGTGGTCGGAGAGGTCGTCTCCGACCGGCTCGCGGAGGTCGACGTGACCGTCATGACCGCGACCGAGGACGGCGGCCTCGAACACTCCTACCGGATCAGCGACGAACCCCGGTCCACCGAGTCGTTCATGCAGCGTCTCGCCTCCTCGCTCGACGTCTCCGGTTGGAAATAGGCCTACTCCACCGACCGTTCGCCGGCCAGCGCCTCCTCCCGCAGTTCCCTCGCCTCCTCGCTCTCGGCCGTGAGCGACGGCACCCGTGTCGGTCGGCGCTCGTCGTCGATGGAGACGTAGACGAAGTACGACTCGGTGGTCTTCTCGCGCTCGCCCGTCATCGGGTTCTCGCGGTAGGTGCGGAGGCGGACGCGGACACTCGTCTTCCCCGCCTCGTAGACGTAGGCCTCGATCAGCGCCGTATCGCCGACCAGGATCGGCCGCTCGAAGTCCACGCCCTCTATCCGGGCGGTGACGCAGGCGTTCTCCGCGAAGCGCATCGCGCTCATCGCGCCCACCTCGTCCATCCACTTGAGCACGTTCCCCCCGTGGGCGGTCTCGAGCATGTTCGCGTGGTTGGGCTGGACCATCTCCCGGTTCTGGATGTAGGTCTCGAGGAGGTCGGTCATACCCGGCGTAGCCCCGCCGTGAAAATGAGCGTGCTGGATCGGAGACGAGACGGTGTCGGAGACGCCGACCCTCTCCGCAGCGGTCTCGGGCTCCTCAGGAGAAGTCGGGGAGGTCATCGGGCGCTTCGTACTCCGACTCCCAGTCGATATACTCCTCTTTCAACACGTCACAGACGACCTGGCCGAGTTCGGTGAGACCCGCGTTGATCGAGGAGACGGTCGCCCACGACTCCAGATCCGGGTGGAGTTCGCGCTCCTTCCAGTCCTCGGGGATGCCCGGGGCGTGGTAGCCGACGCGGTCGGCGAACGAGTCCCAGAAGAAGTCGAACCGCTCGATCAGCCCCAGATCGGTCGCGATCTCGAGTTCGCGTTCGGTCATCTCCGCTCGCACACTCCAGCGGTTCCAGGCCTCCTCCCACGCACCCTCCCCGAGGAACGCGCTCAGCTCCTCGCGTCGGTAGTCGGTGTCGGCGACGACCTCCACGTCGTCGTAGCTGGCGGGGTCGATCTCGCGGAGGACCGGGGCCGGTGGCGCGTCGACATCGAGACTCATAGCTCCGGTAGGGAGGGGCGGCCGATAAAACGGGAGGTCCGGTACCCGAACCGCCTCACTCGCGGGCGACCGCGAGGTTCCGTACACGCCCGCCACACGACGAACAGAAGCCGTTGTGGTCGCTCGCCGTCGTTCGCTCGCAACAGGAGATACACTCGTAGTACGGTCCGGTCGGCTCGTACGGATCGGTTCCAGGCATGGTACCCGGTATCGAGTACCCGTTGATAACGGTTGTCCTGAGGGGAATATACACACCTAGGACCAGTCCGGGTTGCTCTAGCACGTACTAGGCGCTGGCGACGAGGAGGAACGTCTCGATCCGTTCGTCGCTTCGGTCGATCGTGAACCCGGCCGCCGAGAGCTGGTCCGCAGCGGTCGCCACGTCGTAGCGTTCGTCCACCGAGGGCCCGTCCTCACCCGACCCGGCGCGCGACCAGTCGGCGACCACGAACCTCCCGCCGGGCGCGAGCACGCGTCGGACCTCCGAGAGCGACTCGGGCGAGGAGAACTCGTGGTAGGTCATCACCGTCACCGCGAGTTCGCACTCCCCGTCCGAGAGCGGGAGGTCCGCGACGTCCGCGGTGATCGTCGTGACGTTCTCGGGCAGGCCCTTCTCCTCGTAGAGGGTGTGCATCTCGGGCTGGAGATCCACCGCGTAGA
>SKWB01000164.1 GCA_007129135.1 Halococcaceae archaeon
CGTTCGCACCGCGCCCAGTCGCGTCCCGATCACGACCCCCTCGAGCGCACCGGTCCCCGTGTCGAACGAGGCGACCAGCTGATCACCCTCCGCGACGGTCTGGTAGACCCGAAAGCCCATCGCGCCCAGCGCCTCCGCGGCACCCGCGGTGAAGACGAGCGAGCCCTCCTCGACATCGAGGCCGAACCGGGGCGGCGACCGCAACGTTCCCACGGCGTGTTCGCGAAAGGCTTCGGCCATCCGGGCGACCGCGATGTCCATCGGAACGAGCGCGTCGAACTTCTCGTCGGTGAGTACTCTCGGATCGGTCATGGCTCGGACTCCCCGTCCGCACGTATAATCGTTCGCTGAAACCGAGTTCAGTCGATCCGGAGATCAGTCGTCCGACGTTGCCCCGACGTTCTGTTCGGCCTCGAAGCAGTGCGGATCGGGTTCGATCCGGGCGTACCGCACCACGCGCTCGCCGAGCGTTCGGACACGCTCGCGGAGCTTCTCGTCTGTTATCCCCTCGTCGTCGAACGCGCTCCGCGAGCGGGGGACGGCTGCCTGGTAGGGCAGCACCCAGGCGTCGAGCGCTCGGCAGACGGACCGGAGGTGTTCGAGCGCGGTGATCGGGAACGCGCCGCCCGCGACGCAGAACAGCCCGACGGTGGTGTCCTCGAACTCGTCGAACCCACAGTAGTCGATCGCGTTCTTCAGCACGCCGGAGTACGATCCGTGGTACATCGGCGTTCCCAACACGACCGCGTCCGCCTCGCGGACCGCTCCGGTGAACGCCTCGGCGTCCTCGACCTCCCTCCCCGGGACGAGCGGCGGCAGGTCGTACTCGCGCAGGTCGAGCAGTTCTCGGGTCGCGCCGCTCGCCTCCGCACCCGCGAGCACCTCCTCGAGCCCCTTCCTCGTGTGACTGTCCTCGCGCAGGCTCCCACAGACGGCGACGACGTGCGGTGGTCCTCTCTCGGCCATACCGTGAGAACGCACCACCGGGGGCAAAACCCTACCGACGGAGCCGGACTCGATCCCCCGAGACGAACTCGACGAGTCCGTCGTCTTCCAGATCCGAGAGCAGCCCCCGCAACCACTCCTCGCCGGTCTCCCCGCCGTAGTCCACTCGAACCCTGGGACCGAGGTCAGAGAGCGGGAGCTCGTCGTACTCGCCGAGTACGCGCACCGCCCGTGCCCGTTTCTGGCGTCGACTCCCCACGAACGGCGACTGCGTCGGTACGTCCGGCGCGGAGAAGTCGCCCGTCTCGTAGGCGTCACACCACTCGCGCCAGGGGCAGCCCGCCTCGTCACACCGCGGGGTCTTCCCACAGGCGACCGCTCCCAGCTCCATGATCGCGTTGTTCCAGATCCGCGACCGACCCTCGGGCATGAGTTCGTTCGCCCGGTCTTCGAACTCCCTGTCCTCGTCCGGTGCCGAGAACGCCCGGTAGAGGACACGTTTCACGTTCGTGTCCACCACGGCGTTTCCAGTGTTAAATGCGAAACTCGCCACCGCGTTCGCGGTGTACGGACCGACGCCCTGTAGTTCCTGGAGCTCTTCAGGGCTCTCCGGGAACCCCCCGTCGAACTCCTCCTCTATCTCTGCGGCCGCCTCGTGGAGGTATCTCGCCCTGTTGTTGTAGCCCAACCGGTGGTCGCTCCAGAAGCGCACGACCTCGGATCGGTCGGCCGCCGCCAGTTCCTCGATACTCGGCCACCGCTCCAGGAACGCCGCCCACGCGGCCTCGACCCGCTCTAGCTGGGTCTGCTGGCTCATCACCTCCGAGACGAGGATCGCGTAAGGGTCGGTCGTCTCGCGCCACGGGAACGCCCTGTGGTCCGCCTCGTACCACTCGATCAGCGCCTCGCGGATCGGTTCGAGGTCCTCGGGCAGCGACGAACCCTCCTCTGCGTCGGCGGCCATCGCTCCCGGTTGCGGCCGGTCGCTCAAATCGGTGGCGATCCCGACCGATCAGACGCTCGCGCGCCGGTCGAGACGGTCGAACACGGACCGGGTACCGAGGCGCTCGTCGAGCGACCGCGCCCCCGGGCCCGCGACGAGCAGGAACAGCGAGCCGACCAGCATCGAGAAGTCGAGTCGCCACTCGTAGAGGAAGCCCCAGAGCCCGTAGAAGCCGGCGTCGACGCCGCCGAAGGTGAGAAAGCCCGTACCCAGGAGGACCGGAAGCTTCGTCAGGACGATGGCGGTCGCCGCGACGCCAACGAGCAGGAACGCGGCGACCCGTGTGAACAGCCCGAGGATGAGCGCCACGCCCGCGGCGATCCCGATCCCGGCCACCAGTCCCGCGAGCACGTCCGGTGCGGGGAACCCGAGGTCCGCGAACGACCCGCGCCACGCTCCCCGGGGTTGACCAGCTTGTTGAGCCCCTCGCTGAAGAAGACGAACCCGACCGCGAACCGGATCAGGATCGCCCACGGTGACGCCTCGCTCTCGCGCGGTCGTTCGAGTACCATTGCGGGTGGAGGGTCGCGCCGCCGCCAGTCGGGCCGTGGGCCGCTTAGAGCCCGCTGGAAACTCGCAAGACGTTCATTACCCCACCTCCAGTGAGCACGAAACCGTACGAAACACGTATGCCGGGTGCGACTCTCCGACCTGCAATGAGCCTCCCCGAGCTGACCGAGGACGTCGAATCGGTCTACGCCGACCTCGCCGACGACCAGCCGATCGCGCTCGACCGCCAGTCGAAGACCGAACTCGCGCTGCTGGTCGCGGCGCTCGGTCCCGAGAGCACCGACGAACTCGTCCGCCGGGCGATCCACCTGCTCTTTCAGAGCACCGTCGACACCGGCGGGCTCGACTTCGGACTCCGACGCGAGTACGACGTCACCTACGACGAGTACCTCTCGGGGATGACCTACGAGGAGATGAACGGCGGCGTTACGGCGAGCCCCGACGACGAGGCCCGCCGGTACCAGTTCTAGTACCTAGTCCTCGACCTCGAACGCGACCTCCAGTTCGGCCTGGTACTCGCGGTTCTCCGCGCTCGCGATCTCGACGCCGAACTCCTTGACCTCGGCCCAGTAGACGTTCTCGAGCGTCGCCTCCGCGCGGTCGATCGCGTCGTCGGCGGCGTCGTCGAAGCTCTCGGTGCTCGTTCCGATCAGCGTCACCTTCTTGAATACCATGCGTTCGACACTGGGACTCGCTGGGGCTTAAAATCGGTGGCGCACCTGCCGGGCGAGCGTCGCGGGTGCGACGCTGGTGAGCTCGCGCCAGTCGTCGGCGTAGCGCTGGCCGATCAGTACGCTCGCGTACGCGAGGACGATCCCCGCGATCACGTCGATCAGCCAGTGGATCCCGAGGTACATCGTCGAGACGATGACGCTCGCGCCGATCACCTGTGCGAGGAGGAACCACCGGGGGTACTGCTCTCTGGTGTGCCACGCGAAGATCATCACCGTCGCCGAGAGCGAGGTGTGAAGCGAGGGGAAGACGTTCGTGTTCACGTTCACCGCGCTGGTGAGGAACTGTGACTGCGGGTAGAAGTCGTACATCAGCTGCGCCGCGATGTCCATGTTCCGCGGGCCGTAGGCGATGAAAATGACGTAACAGAGCAGCCCGAGCCCGTAGTTCGCGGCGTAGGCGATGGTGAGTTCGTGGAGCGTTCGCTGGTCGCTGAGCGCGAGATACGCGAGCAGGGGAAAGACGAGCAGGAAGACGTAGCCGAAGAGGTAGATGAACGAGAAGTAGACGGTGAGCTCGTGGGTGGCGAACGTCTGGAGCCACGGGACGAAGTCGCCTTCGACCCGGTAGATGTCGTTCGTGATGTTGAAGCCGATGAGCCAGGAGAAGCTCTGGGCGGCGCGTCTGGTCAGGCTGTTGAGGATCAACACCGTCGCGAGGAGCGCGATCGACGGCGCGACCAGGATCAGCCGTGGGCGGAGCTCACGTCTCGTCTGTCGGAGCTGTTCGCGGTCGATGCAGAGCAGCGTCCCGCAGACGAGCATCAGGCTGACGACGGCGACCAGCGTCAGGAGGACGCCGACCAACACCATCTCAGTGACTCCGGGTTCGGTCGTTCATTGTTGGACGAGGAGCTCGTTGTCCTCGCTGTATCTATATCCCGCATCACGAAAAAGCTCCCGTGCGCGTTCGGCGTCGACGACGCCGACCTCCCCGTCCTCGCGGCCGACGAACGAGAGCTCGTGCTCGCCCACGCCCTCGGGGTCCCACTGGAACTCCTCGGAGACGTACTGACTCGCGGCGATCGGGCTGTAGGCGGGGGTGGCGTACCGCTCGAAGACCGACTCGTAGACGTGCTCGCGGTCGACCAGGCGGGCGATCGCGTAGCGGAACTGCGGGTTCGAGAGGGGGGCGTTCCGCGTGTTGAACCCGATGTGGTAGTGGGAACTGGTCGGCTCGTTCTCGACGGCGAGATCCGAGGCTCGACTCGCGGCGGGCAGCTCCTCGGGCGCGAGCCCGTACGCGGTCGCGTCGAGCTGTCCGCCTTCGAGGAGGTCGAGGGCGCTCGCGTCCGAGGGGACGAAGTCGAAGTGGATCCCCTCGTAGACGGGGCGTTCGGCGTACCCCGCGACCGCTCCGGAGAGGGAATCGGCGGTCTGGAGGAAGTGCTCGTCGTTGCGCTCGAAGGTGAGCGACTCGTCGGCGGTCGCGTCCGCGTACCGAAACGGTCCGGAGCCGACCGGCTCGGCGTTCTCCCAGACCAGCGCCTCGGTGACGTGGTCGATGTCGAAGCCAGCGAACGAGGTCATCTCCGTCTGCTCCTCCCAGACGTGACGGGGGACGATCGGGACGGTGAACGCGCGCTCGGCGATCGACTCGCGCGCGGCGGTGAAGTGGACGTCGAGCTCGCGGTCGTCGACGACGTCGATCGAGTCGACGAGCGTGCTCTGGGTCCGAAACCGCGGTGAGGGGACGACCGGGTCCTCCTGGGGCTCCATCGTGGTGTCGGCGATGAACTCGTAGGTGAACGCGACGTCCTCGGCCGTGATCGGCTCGTCGTCGTGCCAGCTGAGCTCCTCTCTGAGCCTGATCGTCGCTCGCGGTCGTTCCTCGGTCCCGCCCCACTCCCAGCCCTCGGCGAGCCACGGCTCCACGGAGCCGCCGATACGCCGTCCCAGCGGGTCGTAGAGCAGGCCCGTTATCACCCCTCTATCCCTGAACTCGACGGCGAACGGGTTCAGGTTCCGCGTCGGTCGGCGGTCGTTGAGCCCGATGTAGAGGACGCCCTCGTCCCGGTCGTCGTCCTCGATCTCCTCGTACTCCAGCGAGAGATATCCCAGCGGATACTCGAGCGACGGGCTCGTCCAGCCGCCGAACCGGTCGGTTCGAACGGCCCGCGGCTCGTCCGGGTAGGCCACGATCGAGATCGGGGCCTCGACCAGTGTCGCATTCTGGAGGTCGGTGAACCGCTCGACGCGCTCGTCGCCGTCGACGGTCCGTTGGCGTTCGAGGAGGTCGTCGGCGGCCGCCGAGGAGTAGCCGAAGGGGTTCTGCCAGCCGGGCTCCTCGCCGAAACGCGAGCCGAGAAGCGTGTAGAGGTAATCGGGGTCGTCGTGGCCCGGATGCCGTCCGATGTAGAGCTGGTAGTCGAAGTTGATCAGGACGTCGCGAAGGAGCTGTTCTTCCGTCGTCGGCTCGATGTCGACCGCCGCGCCCGCACGCTCCAAGTTCTCGGTGAGGTGCTGGGCGATCCGGATCGGCGCGCGGTCCTCGTCACGGGGGACGACCTTGATCGTGAGCGAGACCTGTTCGGGTGGGTTCCGGTCGACCGACACACGGAGCCTGTCGAAACAGCCAGCGGTCGAACCGGCGAGTGCGGCCGCACCGGTGAGGAGTGCACGACGGCTCGTCCTGTCGGTTCGCCCGGTCACAGTACGGGACGTATCCCGTCGGTGCGTATCAACGTTCCGTTCGGACGAGGTGTCGACCGCTCACAACGCGGTCGGCGGCGCCCGGACGACGCTGTACTCGCCGTCCTCTACGCTGATGATCGCCCACTCGTACTCCGGGTCCGCGTCGGTGAGTCGTCGGCTGAACTCGCTTGCGCCCTCTCGGTCGGCGACGAAACAGCGGAGTTCGTCGGCGGTCGCCTCCAGTGCGCTCTCACACGCCTCGCTCACGCGCACGACTTTCCAGTCCCGTTCGGCTCTGAGGTCGCGGCCCTCGTCGGAGACGGTGTACCCGAGGTCCGCGAAGATCGATCTCGCCTGCTCGATGGGTGATGTGGTAACAGTACCCATTCACCGAACGGTTCGGCGCCACGGTTAATAAATCTAGGCCAGGAGTCACTCGTGGGCGGCGTCCCACTCCGTGGGCTTTCGCATGTTCGGACAGCGCGCACAGACGATCCGTCCCATCGTGTCCATCGCGGTGTCGAAGCTCCCGCAGTTCCCACAGACGTAGCCCCAGCGAGCCGTCCGATCCGGGTGCTCGAAGACGGCGAAGAAGGGTGCCTCGGAGCCACGCTCGCCCTCGTCGCGTGCGACGTAGAGCGCGGTGCCGTCGGGTCCCACCTGTTCGTCCATAGCCCACGTTCGTGCGAGGCCGACTTCAGCCGTTCGACCGGACGGTCAGAGACGCCCCACGAGCGGGACCCCTGACCGACAGGGACCGGATCGATACGCGTTAGGGCTCCGACCGGCGAGGACGTGTATGTCCTCCGTTCGGCTGTTTCACTACTCCGACATCGAGAACGTCTACGACGAACCGGTTCGGGCGGGCCGCCTCGCCGGGCTGTTGCGCGGGTGTCGCGACGACCGAACGATACTCGTTGGGACCGGGGACACGACCGCGCCCGGGGTGCTCTCGCTCGTCACGGAGGGTCGACAGTCGCTCGACTTCTTCTCGCGGGTCCGGCCGGAGGTCTCGACGTTCGGCAACCACGACTTCGACCACGGCCTCGACGCCACGCGAGCGATCGTCCGCGACTCCCCACAGAGATGGGTCTCCGCGAACGTCTACCACGAGGGCGCTCGCTTCGCTGCCGTGGAGGGAGTGACACCGACGACGGTGGTCGACCGCGGCGGCGCGCGGGTGGGGTTCGTCGGCGTGACGACACCCCGGACGCCGTCGATCAACCCGATGGCGGCGGATCTGGACCTGGAGGACCCGGTCGCCGCCGTCGAAAGAGGGCTGTCGAGCCTGCGAGAGCGCGGTGTCGACTACACCGTCGTCTGCAGCCACCTCGGAACCGGCGACGACGATCTGGCTCGACGGACCGACGCGGACGTGATCCTCGGTGGGCACGTCCACAGCGACCGAATCGACCGGGTGTGCGGAACGCTCCTCACCCGACCGGGTGCCGGCGCGGGGACGGTGATCGAGGTCGAACTCGGAGCGACGCCGCGCGCGAGGCGACGCTCGATCACCCACGCCGACCCGGACGCGCGACTGGTCGACTCGCTCCGCGAACGGATGCGGAAGGCGGGGCTGACCGAGACCGTCGCACGGGTCGAGGAGCCGATCCGCCGAACCGAGATCGAGGCGTTCGGCGGCGAGAGCCGGATCGGGAACTGGGTCGCCGACGCCTACAGGACGGAGACCGGCGCGGACGTCGCCCTCCAGAACGCGGGCGGGATCAGGGGTGGTCCACCGCTCTCCGGCGAGGTGAGCGTCGCGGACTGCGTGAGCGTCCTGCCGTTCGACGAACGCGTCGCCGTCGCCGAGGTGAGCGGGGAGGAACTCCTCGCGCTCCTCGCCGAGGGCTACTGTCCCGACATCGGCTTCGGCGATCCGGAGTGGTGGCACGCCCACGTGAGCGGGCTCGAGATGGTCTGGGACCCGGTGCGGGAGCGACCGAAGCGGGTGACCGTCGGTGACGAGCCGCTCTCGGAGAGGGAGACGTACACGCTCGCGACGACGGACTACCTCTTTCACACCGACCACGAGTTCCCGACCCTCACCGCCGAACACAGGGAGTCGCGCGGAAAGCTCCAGTACGACGTGCTGGCCGACCACGCCAGGGAGTACGGGATCGACCCGGAGGTAGAGGGCCGGTTGGTCGGGATCTGATCGTCAGCCGTCGTGGCGTGGGTAGACCCGTTCGATCACGGGCCAGGAGAGCACGACGAGCGCGACGAACGAGAGGAGAAACACCGCGCCGCTCGCTCGCGCGGAGAGACCGAGGGTCGAGAGCCCGACCGTCAGGCCCACGGAGACCACGAAGACACCGATCAATACCCACTGCACGGCACCGAACGCGGCGGTCCCGCCCGAGTCCCCGTACATACACCGAACTTTCGGGACCGCCTGAAAGGCCTTCTGGCCGGGGGGAACCCGACGCTTTAGCACCTCGATCGCAGGCGACGGGGTGCGGCGCTGTGGCTCACGGTCACACGACCCTCGAGGACCTCACAATGGAAAGGTTGACACCGCTCGGAGTGGGTATATATATCGGATGACGCGCGTCGTGGTCCCGGTCAGATACCCGCTCTCGGAGCACTCGAAGCGGACGCTCTCGAGGGCGGTGTCGGTCGCCGAGGACAACGACGCGGAGCTGACGGTGCTGCACGTGAACCTCTATCAGAACGGCGGCGGCGTCAGCCGACTCGACCTGAAGCGGGCGGTCGAGGCCGAGTTCGGCCCCGTCGAACGCGCGCGCTACGTCGTCCGCTCGGGCTTTCTCGTCGAGGAGACGATCCTCGACGAGGTGGCCGGCGAGCGGGCGGACATCGTCGTCGTCGGTCACAAGCAGGCGGGGCGGTGGCGTCGAGCGCTCCGACGGCTGACGAAGAACCCGGACATCGAGGGCTTTCTCAAGGAACGACTCGACTGCACCGTGATCACGGTCGACGTGTAGCCCGGGTGGGGTGCTCACTCCTCGGCTCGAGCCACCACTCCCCACCCTCGGTCCCCGAGCCACGAGTGCCGTTCCGACTCTCGTGACGCACTGACGGTGTGATCGGTAGCCCGCCAGCAGTGCTCGATGGCGCGCACCCTCGCTCGACCGGTGAACGACGAGGTCCTGTGGGGGAGACGGAGAGTCGGTCGTCTCGTCCAATGGGCTCCGGAATCCCAGAACCGTCTCCGATCCCGCTAGTCGCCGCCGTCGGCCGCTCGGCTCGCCGGATCCGCCGCTCGCGCCTCGGTCGAGTCGTGGTCCACCGTGACCCGCGCCCGTCCGCTGGTCTCGTCGAAGACGACGTGCTGGTGGGGGTAGGGGAACTCGACGTCGATCTCCTCCTCGGCGAAGGCGTCCCAGATCTTCTGGTTGATCCGCGAGCGGATCCCCGGCATGTAGTACGGGTTCGTCACCCAGTAGCGCATCCTGAGGTGGACGCCGTGGTCGCCGTACTCCTGGACGTAACAGACCGGGGCCGCTGGATACCGGGCGTTGCCGATCCGGATCGGTGGTCCCCCGGAGACGACGTCCCCGACCGCCCGGGCCGAGCGGATCATCACCGTTCGCGCCCGGGCGACGTCGCCCTCGTAGTTCACGACGAGGTCGAAGGTGACGCGGGTGCGCTGGTCCTCCGCGGAGAAGTTGATGACGTCGCGTTCTCGGATCGTCGAGTTCGGGATCACGAGGAAGGTGTTGTCCATCGTGAACACCTTCGTGTACCGGAGGGTGATGTCCTCGACGAACCCCCGTTGACCGGTGTCCTCGATCTCGACCATGTCGCCGATCTCGTAGGGCCGGTCCGCGAGGACGAACAGGCCGTTGATGACGTTGCTCACGATCGGCGCGAGGATGATACCGATCACGGCGGAGATCACGGTGACCGAGAGGACGATGTCCCGGGGATCGACGCCGATGTTCGCGACCGGGATCGCGATCGCGAGGAAGAAGAGAACCACCGTCAGGCGGATCATCCAGAGGACGGTTCGGGTGACGCTCTCCCTGCGAAAGCGCTGGGCGACCGGCCTGCCGAGCAGCCGGACGACGAGTTTCGCCACCCACCAGCCGATCGCGAGGACGGAAAGCGCGATCAGCACGTTACCGACGTTCGTCTCCTCGAAGAGGAACTCCCAGATCGCGACGAGCGCGGGCACCGCCTCGACCGACATGGCTCTACCAGTTCACGGGTGCCGATAGGTGTGCCGATCCGACCCCTCGGAGGCGGCGTGGTGAACCGATAAGCCGGCGCTCGTGGTAGGTGGGGTATGGCCGAGAACCCAGACCCGCAGTTCAGCATCACACACGACTACGAACCCGCGGAGACGCTCGTCGTTGGCCTCTCCGGGGTCGGCCTCGCGGGGCTCACCGCGGTCGACTACCTCGTCGATCACCTCGGGATGACGGAGACGGGGTCGCTCAGCGCCGAGGGGCTTCCCGCGATCACCCCGTTCACCGCGGGGACGCCCAGACACCACACCCGGATCTACTCGCACGACGACGTCCCGATCGACGTCCTCGTCGGAGAGCTCTTCGTCCCGGTCTGGGCGGCGGACGCGTTCGCGCGGTCGATCCTCGAGTGGACCGAGGGCCACGGAACGACGGAGGTCGTCCTGCTCATGGGGATCCCGATCGCCCACGGACCGGACGACCACGAGACGTTCTACGTCGCGACCGAGGACTACCAGGAACGCCGCCTCTTCGGCACCGAGGTCCCCGCGATGGGGACCGGCTACCTCGACGGGGTGAACGCGAGCCTCGTCGGCCAGGGACTCGACACCGACCTCGGCGTCTGTGTGCTCGTCACGCCCGTCCACGCCCGAACGCCCGACGCCGACGCCGCCGTCCGGCTCGTGAGCACGCTCGAGTCTATCTACGGGATCGACGTCGACGTCGCGCCCCTGGAGGAGTTCGCGACCGAGGTCCAACAGCACTACACACAGCTCTCCGAACGCCTGCAGCAGGCGGCGGTGAGCGACGTGCCCGAGGACCGGATGTACATGTAGAGGATCGAGTTCCGAAACGGCGTGCTACTCGGAAGTCGATACATAGTTGAGCCGCGGGACGGAGTGGTCTGTATGGTCGACGACGATCTCCGCCTGACGATGGAACGGGTGGGCGATCGGTTCAACCTCGGCGAGTACGAGATCGACGCCTACCTCACGGTGCTCGAACACGGACAGCTCACCGCGAGCGAGATCGCCGACCGGACCGACATCCCCCAGCCCCGCGTCTACGACACCGTACGAAGCCTCTCGGATCGGGGGCTGGTCGAGTTACGGGAATCGCGGCCGATGCAGATCATCGCGATCGACCCCGACGAGGCCTTCTCGAACGTCCAGCAGTCGTTCGACGAGATGCTCTCGGAGCTCGAAGCGCGGTACACCGCCCCCGCCCGCGCGACCGAGGCCGTCTCGCTCGTGAAGTCCCGGTCGACGATCCTCAGACACTTGGCGGAGGTGATCGAGGCCGCCGAGTACGAACTCGCGCTCTCGCTCACCCCCGACCTCTTGGAGCGGTTCGAGGAGGAGCTACGCGCGGCGGTCAAACGCGGCGCGAGCGTCGAACTGCTGCTGACGCCCGCCTCGGAGGTCCGCTCCGCCGACGAGTTCGACTACACGACCGTCGCGACGATCACGAAAGCCCGCCGGGGGATCACCACGCCGATCATCGCGGTCGCCGACGGCGTCTACTCCGTCTACGCCACCCAGGACGCCCTGCGCGACGACCGAGAGCGCTACGGCGTGATCTTCAACCGCTCCGCGCTCGGCTTCCTCGTCTCCGGCTTCTACGGTACTGTGCTCTGGACCACGGCGAAGACGATCGCGAGCGACGGCGAGGGCCGCCCGTTTCCCCGGCGCTACGCCTCGATCCGCCGCTGTGTGAAGGACGTCACCGAACTCGGTGGCGAGTTCTACGCGACCGTCGAGGGCCGCGACGTCGTCACCGGCGAGTCCCGGGTCGCTCGCGGCCGGGTCGTGAACACCTCGTTCGAGCCGACCGAGGAGATCGCCTCGCTCTCGATCGAGACCGACCACGGCACCGTCGACGTCGGCGGTCGCGTCGCCGCCCTGGAGGACATCGAGGCCCACGAACTCGTGGTCGACCGGGACAGCCCCCCCGAGCTGTAGGGCGTCCTTTTTTCGCACCACGGTGTGTCGGTGCGATCGATGACCGACATGGAGTACACGAAGCTGGGAGGGACGGGCCTCGAGGTGTCGAGGCTCTGTCTCGGCTGTATGAACTTCGGGAGCGACGCCGAGTGGATGATGGACGACGAGGAGGCGAGCGTCGACCTGATCCGCGAGGCGATCGACGCCGGGGTGAACTTCCTCGACACCGCGGACGTCTACTCGCACGGGGAGAGCGAGGAGATCGTCGGCCGGGCGATCGAGGACTACGACCGCTCGGAGCTCGTGGTCGCGACGAAGGTGTTCGGGCGGATGCACGAGGGGCCGAACGGGCAGGGGCTCTCGCGGAAACGGATCGTCGAGGGCTGTCGCGAGAGCCTCGACCGCCTCGGGCTCGACTACGTCGACCTCTACCAGATCCACCGCTTCGATCACGAGACGCCGATCGAGGAGACACTCGACGCGCTCGATACGCTCGTCGACGAGGGGCTGGTGCGGTATATCGGCGCGAGCACGATGGCCGCCTGGCGCTTCGGCAAGATGCTTTCGGAGGCCGATCTGAACGGCTATCGCCGGTTCGTCTCGATGCAGCCGGAGTACAACCTCGTCGACCGCCACGAGGAGGAGAACGTCCTGCCGCTCTGTCGTGAGGAGGGGATCGGCGTGATCCCGTGGAGCCCGCTCGCGGGGGGGTTCCTCACCGGAAAGTACGACCGGGAGGAGGAGCCGAAGGGCGACGTCCGCGCGGCGGGCGACGAGCACACCCGTGCACGCTTTACCGACGAGAACTGGGCGGTGCTCGAGGAGGTCGAACGACTCGCCGAGGAGAAGGGGACGACGCCCGTGGCGATCAGCCTCGCGTGGCTGCTCTCGAAGGAGGTCGTCGACGCCCCGATCATCGGGCCACGGAACGAAGAACAGCTCGCGGGGAACCTCGGGGCGCTGTCGGTCTTGCTCACCGAGGAGGAGATCGAGCGGCTCGAAGCGCCGAAGGAGCCGGTCTGGTCGCGGGCGATCGGCGACCTCTGAGCGACGACCGGCGGGTGAAGGACCTTTTATCACGTCTGGACGAACACCAACGGGAGTGAACGCAGAGGAGCTTCGTGACGTTCTGGAGGAGGCGGGGCTCTCGCCCTACCAGGCCGACGCTTACGTGACGCTGCTGGATCTGGGGTCGGCCTCCGCGACGGAACTCGCCGAGGCGAGCGAGGTGCCCGACCCGCGGATCTACGACGTCCTTCGCGCGCTCGAGGGCGAGGGGTTCGTCGAGACCTACCAGGAAGGGAGTCTCCACGCCCGCGCGAGCGACCCCGAGATCGTCGTCGGCGACCTCGTGGCACGGGCGCGTCGGCTCGAGGCGGCGACCGAGGAGATCGAGTCGCGGTGGCGCGAGCCACCGAAGGAGACCAACCGGGTGGGGATCGTCCGACGGTTCGAGAGCCTCTTCGATCGGGCACGGTCGGCGATCGGCGAGGCGAGGTTTCGGATCCAGCTCTCGGTCTCGCCGGAGGAGTTCCGTACGTTGCGGGGGGACCTGATCGAGGCGGTCGACCGGGACTTAGACGTCCGGCTCACGATCCACACCCGGTCGACGGAAGGGACGGAGCTTCCGGCGGCCGACGAACTGGCCGGTGCGTGTACCGAGGCGCGCCACCGCCCGCTGCCGACGCCGTTCGTGGTGCTCGTCGATCGCACGCGAAGCTTCTTCGCCCCGCACCCGGACTCCACGAACCGGTACGGCGTTGTCGTCGACGACCGCACCCACGCCTACGTCTTCCACTGGTTCTTCGCGACCTGCCTCTGGGAGGTCTGGGAGCCCATCTACTCGAGTCGTCCGTCGGAGCCACCGATCACGTACGTCGACGTGCGCGAGTGTCTGCGGGCGATCGAACCCGCTGTCGAGGAGGGGAGGCGGGTCTCTGTCACGGTCCTCGGTTTCGAGACGGCGACGGGCGAGACGTGTGAACTCTCCGGACGTGTCGTGGCCGTGGAGTACAGCGCGACGGCGGCGGAGACCGGGGAGCCGTCGATCGCCCGCTACGCCGGCCGCGCGACGCTCGTCGTCGACACGGGCGAGAGATCCGTCTCGGTCGGCGGCTGGGGGTCGACGATCGAGGACATCGAGGCGACGCGGATCGTCGTCGAGGCGATCGACTGATGCGGCTCCGCAGGCCGGAGTACACCGGCGAGAATCGCTGTCTGCCCTGTACGGTCGTGAACCTCGTGCTCGTGGGTATAGCGGCGCTCGCGGTCGCCAGACGGTCTCGGCCCGTCGGGCTGGCGGTCGGTGCGGTCGGCGCTGGCCTCGTCTGGACGCGGGGGTACGTCGTCCCCTCCACCCCACGGTTCGCCCCACGACTCGTCTCGCTCCTGCCGGTCGATCCGTTCCGCCACGGAGACGAGACGGGATCGCTCGGTGACCTCGACGGGGTCGACGGCGAAGCCGTGCTCGCCGGGCTCTCTCGTGAGGGCATCGTCGGATTCGCCGAGGACCGAGTGACCCTCGATCCGACGTTCGAAGAGCGCTGGGGGAGGGAGATGGGGGCGCTTCGCCGGCTCTCGGATCGTGCGCTCGCGGACGAACTGGGGGAGGGCCTCGACGGCGTCTCCGAGGTGGAGGTACTCTCGGTCGCGGGCCACACCCGGTTCGCGCTGGGGGAGGACGGCACCCCGGGGACCTTCCTCTCCCGGCCGGTGGCCATCGCCGAACTCGGGGCGTTGCGGACGCTCCATCGGTCCGCTCCGACGCTCGATCCGGGTGTGCGGACGGCGGCCACCCGCCCGCTCCGTGGCTTCCTCGAACGCTGTCCGGCGTGTGAGAGTCCCCTCGAAGAGCGCGAGGTGAGGGGCTGTTGCGGCGGGCGGGATCCGCGGGACCTGCCCGCCGCGGAGGTGGTCTGTCCGGACTGCGATCGACGGCTGTTCACCCTCGACGAGTGAATTTACAACACCGATAGTACACATGTTCATAACTATTAAGTAGGTATCACCCATCTCTCCGCGAGTATATGGCACAGGGGAGCACGGGCATGGGCAGACGACGGCGCCTCTCGCGGAGACAGTTCGTCAAGGCGGCGTCCGCCGGCGGGGCGACCGCCGGCGTGGCGAGCGTTGCCGGCTGTCTCGGGGAGGCCCGCGAACAGGGCACAGTGGTGATCTCGGGCGACAGCGACTTCGTCGGCCTGATGCACGCCGAGGAGGGCGAGACCGGTCTCATCGACGTCCTCTACGAGGTGGGGCTCGACGAGGGGATCGACGTCGAGGTCCGGCCGGGTCCCGACGACACCGGCTCGCGCCGACAGCAGTACCAGTCGGCGCTCCAGGCCGGCCGGTCGCCGCCGGACGTCTTCATGATGGACAGCGGCTGGGCGCTGCTGTTCATCCTGCGCGAGCAGTCGCTCGCGCTCGACGAGATCCTCGCGAGCGAGACGATCGACCGGATCGAGAACGACTACCTCGACGCGGCGGTCGAGACCGCTCGCGAGCCGGAGAGCGAGGAGCTCCACGCGCTGCCGCTCTTCCCGGACTTCGGGACGATGATGTACCGGCGGGACCTGATCGAGGAGGCCGGCCACGACACCGAGGGCTGGGACACCGAACCGATCTCCTGGCAGGAGTTCGCCGAGGTGACCGCCGACACGCTGGCGGAGAACGACGACGTTGACTTCGGCTTCACCACGCAGGCGGCCGCCTACGAAGGGCTGGCCTGCTGTACGTTCAACGAGACGATGTCGAGCTGGGGCGGGGCGTACTTCGGCGATCACGGCGACCTCTTCGAGGCCGGCGGCCGGGAGCCGACGGTCACCGAGGAGCCGGTGCTCGACGCGATCCGGATGATGCGCGCGTTCATGCACGGCGATGACGACGAACACGCCCTGGAGGACTACCCCCAGATCGCACCCACCTCGATCGTCCAGTGGTCAGAGGAGGAGGCGCTCGGCCCGTTCGCCGGGGGGAACGCGGTCACCCACCGGAACTGGCCGTACGCGATCGCACAGACGGGTGCCGACGAGGAGTTCGGCGAGGACCTCGGCGTGATGCCGCTCGCGTACGGCGTCACCGAGGACGAGGCGGAGTACGAGGGGACCGGCGGGACGGCCTCCGCGCTCGGCGGCTGGCACCTCGTCGCCAACCCGAACACCGACCGTCTCGACGAGGTCGCACAGGTGATGGACGCGTTCGCGACCGACGAGGTGATGCTGCACATGTTCGAGGTCCAGGGCTGGCTCCCGCCGGACCTGGATATACTCGACGACGTCACGCCGGAGGAGGCGGGGCCGGTGGCGCGCTACGCCGATACGATCCAGGTGATCGGTGAGAACGCGGTGCCGAGGCCCGTGACCGACCTCTGGCCGGAGCAGGCCTCGCACATCTACGCGGAGGTTCACAACGGCTATCGAGGCGAGAAGAGTCCGGAGGTGGCGATGGACGACCTCTACGAACGCCTCTCGCGGAGCGAGCGGGACATCGAGGGCCAACAATGAGCGAGAGAGAGACCACGGAGGAGCGATAGATGGCGACCGAACGCGAGCGCGGCGCGCTCGCACCGGTCGTCGACTGGATGGAGAACCTGAGCGAGGCGGCCTACGCCTACCTGCTGCTGACACCGGCGTTCGCGCTGCTCGCGCTGATCGCGTTCTACCCACTGGTCGCGACGTTCTGGATGTCGCTGCTCGACGACCAGACACAGGGCGCGGAGCCGCTCGGCGGGTTCGTCGGCTTCGAGAACTACGTGAACATCCTCACGGGCGACGTCAGGCTGGCACGACAGTTCCTCGACGTCGGCCTGACGAGCGGCTTCCCGTTCGTCGAACTCGGGACGCCCTTCTTCCAGCAGGCGCTGTTCGTCACGCTCGCGTTCGCGATCCTGAACGTGCTCTTCACGACGATCATCGGCTTCGGGCAGGCGCTCGTTCTCGACCAGGAGTTCCGCGGCCGGCGCTGGGTGCGCGTCGCGATCATCCTGCCGTGGGCGGTGCCGATCGTGATCCAGGGGATGCTCTTCTTCCTGCTCTTCCAGCCGACCGTCGGCTTCATGAGCGACGTGATGCAGGCGCTCGGGCTGTTCGGGGCAGACCCGCTCGCGAGCAGCCGTGACAGCTTCTTCATCATCCTCGTCGCCGACGTCTGGAAGACCGCGGCGTTCATGGCGATGCTCATCCTCGGGGGGCTTCAGAGCGTCGACA
>SKWB01000235.1 GCA_007129135.1 Halococcaceae archaeon
ACCGCGCCGAAGACGGCGACACCGCCGAAGATCCCGACGACGATGACCCCCGCGCTGAGCGTGCCGCTCTTGCCGATGATCGCGGGTCGCAGGTAGAGGTCGGAGGCGCTCACGAGCGCACCGTAGACGACGAGGATCGCGGCGGCGCCCGGCCGGCCGAGCACGAGCAGGTAGATCGAGACCGGTACCCAGACGCCGAACGCGCCGACGAGCGGCAACAGAGCGAGGACGAACGTCGCGACCGTGAGGAAGACGACGCCGGGGACGTCGAGGAAGTAGAGGCCGATCCCGAGGAGGATCGCCTGGATGGCGGCGACGATCACGTTGCCGACGACCGAGGCCCACATGAGGCGGTCGAGTTCGGTGAACAGTTCGTCCCTGAACGACTCGCGCATCGGGGCGACCCGGTAGAGCCAGGCGGCGAGCCGGTCGCCGTCGCGCAGCAGCGAGAAGAGGACGAACACCGAGATCGTGAGCCCGATCAGTATCGAGGGGATGCCGCCGACGATCCCGGCCGCGCCGGTCAGCACGCCCTGGAGGCCGTCGCCGATCTCGGTCTCGTACGTCGCGAGCGCCTGATCGACGTCGATCCCGGCGCCGGCCGCCTGGAGTTCGCGCTCGATCCCCGCGGGGCTCCATCCCTCTCGCTGGGCGGTCGTGACGAGCCCCGAGGCCTGTCTGGCCGCGACCGCGAGCACGTAGAGCAGGGGGAGGATCAGGAGGACGACGGCGGTCGAGAGCAGCGAGAGCGCCGCGCCCGTCCGGCCGACGACAGGCTCGAGCGCGCGCTGGGCCGGGGCGAAGACGTAGGCCAGGACCGCCCCGAGCAGGACGTACTGGAGGTATGGCAGCGCGACGACCAGTGCGAGCGTACAGCTGACGAGGGCGAGGATCCCCAGCACTCTCCGTTCCGAGGTCGGTGCCGCGGCGGGTCGGTAACTCATGAGACCCGCCTACATCACCGAGCGGTATAACCTGCGAGAATTCGATCCGACTCAGGTGAGCGCGGCGACGAGCGCGGCGGCGGCGAACAGCAGGAGCACGACCGCCGCGACCGGCCGCCCGCCGACACCGACGAGGGAGACGCCGTAGGCGAGGCCGGCGGTCGCGAGTCCGACCGCGGCACTCGTCCCCGCGTGGAGGAGTTCGACGCGCGCGGTCTCGGCCTCCCGGCCGAGCTGTTCGCCGAGTTCGAGCGCGTTCTGGCCGACGTCCCACGCGAAGACGCCCGCGACGACCCCCGAGAGGACGAGGAGCGTGGGTGCACCCTCGACGCCCGCGACCAGCACACCCGCGACGAGGAGGGTGCTCCCGAGGGTAACGAGCCCACGGCGGGCGAAGAGGAGCCCGTTGAACAGGGCGAGGAGGCCGACCGCGCCGACGAGCACGCCCGCGCCGACCGTGCTCACACCGGGTGCGAGCGCGAGCGCACCGGCCGCGAGCGCGAGCGCGCTGCCGACGCGCGTGGGCGAGCGGTCGATTTCGACACCGCTCACTGACGCCACCCCGCACGGGCGCGTTCGAGCGGCAGGTCGATCCCCTCGTCCCAGGGCCAGTCGATCACCCGGACGCCCGCCTCTCGGAGCGCGGTGAGCCGAAGCGCGCGTTCGACCCGGACGAGGCGCTCGCCGGTCGAACGGTCGGTCGTGGGATCGGGGCTCAGGACCGTCACGGGGTGGCCGGTCGCGTCGAGCGTCCGCAGCAGGCTCACGATCCGGTCGTCGAGCAGCGGGCTACAGACGAGCAACTGGGCGTCGGACGGGAGCTGTCGGAGAAAGCGCCGCCGCCAGCGCCAGGAGAGAAAGCGCTCCTCGGGCGGCACCGGGTCGAACGACGGGTGCGTCGCGAGCGCCTCCGCGGCGTGGACCCGCTGGTCCCGGTGGACGCTCGGCGCGAGCCAGCAGGGGTCGGGGTGGAGCGAGGCGAGGCCGACCCGGTTGCCGTCGTCGAGCAGCCGCGCGAGCATCGCGCCCGCGGCGTCGATCGACCGGGAGACCGCGCTCTCGTCGTCGGGGTCGGGCGCGCGGAACGAGACCGCCCGCGAGTCGACGACGACGACCACGCTCGCGGCGCGTTCCTCCCTGAACTCGAGCGTCGAGAGCTCGCCCGTGCGTGCCTTCCGGTTCCAGTCGATTCGCGAGAGCGCGTCCCCGGGGCGGTACTCCCGCGTCGCGTAGAACTCGACTCCCTCGCCGCTCCGATCGGTGCCGACCTGTCCGGCGAATCGGGTCGCCTGCGCCCGGAGCGCCACCGGCGAGACGGTCGGTTGCAGTGGGGGTGCACAGACGATCGTCGTCTCCGCGACGAGCACGCACTCCAGTTCCACGCTCCCCGAGAGCGGGCGGAGCAGCGCCGTCGCCGGCGGGAACGAGTGGACGCCGCGCTCGGCGACCAGCGTGTACTCCACCGTCACCGACTCGCCCGGTCGGAGCGTCGCCGCCACGCGTGGCGAGCCCTCCTGCACCGAGAGCGTCTCCGGCACGCCGTCGACGAACCGGCAGTCGACGAGCGTCCGGTCGCCCTCGTTTCTCACCACCGTCTCGACGGAGACCTCCTCGTCCACGTCGGGCCGCTCCCTGCTCACCCGGCGCTCGATCGAGAGCGCCGTCGGTGGGTCGGTTCCGGCGGCGGCGTAGGCCGCGTAGCCGACGCCGACCGCGCCCGCCAGGACCACGGTCGGGGACCCCACGAGCACGCCGAGTCCGATCCCGGCGAGCGCGAGCGCGCCGATCCCGGTCCAGCGGTCGGTCGGCCTGCGGGCGGCGACGCCGTTCTCGTCGGTGTCGAGCGCGCGCCGGACCGGCGGGCGTGATTCGGGCTCGGAACCGACTGGAACCGGCTCCACCGCCCCGTCTCTCAGGCCAGCGATCGCGTCGACGGTCCGTCGAAGCGCCCGGGACGAGCGCGACTCGCCGACCAGTTCGCGGACGAACCCGAGCGGCCGACCGGGCGGTGACCGTCCCGCCGCGTACGCCGCGACCGCCTCGTCGTCGGTCCAGTTCCCCTCCTCGACCGCCTCCCTGGCGTCGGCCCGTCCCCGGTAGGCGGCGAGCGCGCCGACGAGCGCCTCCTCGATCCGCGAGCGCAGGTCGGCCCGCTGCTGGTGAGGGACCAGGCGACCGCTCCGGAGCACGCGGATCGTCCGGTCGGTCTCCTCGCCGGGACTCGCGACCGGCAACGGGCGCTCGGGGTCGGGTGTCCGACCGGCCGTTATCCGTGTCCGCCGTCGGCTCCGGGCCTGCCCGAGCGCCAGCGCGAGCGCCAGCAGGCCGACGAGCACGAGCGTCACCTCGCCGAGCGAGAGCCCGACGAGTCCCGGAAACGCCCAGATCGTCGCTCCGAGCGCGAAGGCCGCGATTCCCGAGACGATCCAGAGTAGTCGGGCGTTCACGTCCCCTCCCCGTAGCGCGCCTCGATCCGCCTGAGCGTCTCGACCGCCCGGCGCTCGCGGTCGCCCGAGGCCTCCCGGCCGCCGTAGCGGACCTCCTCGAACAGCGCCGTGAGCGCGGCGGCGTCCTCCCGCCCGATACCCGCCTCGACCGCGGCCGCCTCGAACTCGCCGGGCGTCGTCGTCTCCGGTCGCCGGACCTCGAGTGGGTCGACCATCTCCCGCCAGGCGCGGTAGACCTCGTTGTCGAACGCCTCGCGCACCTCGATCCGGTCTGCCGCCCGTCCGGCCGCCCCGCCGATCGCGGCCGCCTCGGCACCCCGGCCGTCCCGACCCCCTCCCTCGACCTCCTCTCTTCCCTCCTCGTCGCGGCGACCGAAGAGGGCGATCGCGGTGGCTGCGATGGCGATGGCGAGCAGCACGACGAGCGCGAGCGTCGGGGTCGAGACCGGGGGTGTCGTGCCCTCGTCCTCGCCGCCGGCGCCCTCCAGTACGTCCGGTGGTTCGTCTGGCTCTTCCATCGGTGCCTCGGGGATGTCGGGCGCGCCGGCTAGCTGGAAGAACAGGTAGACGAGCGCGAGCACGACGAGGAGCGCGAGCAGCAGCCAGAGCGCCTCCCGCCAGTTGTGAGAGAGGTAGTAGAGCAGGCCGAGCGCGGCGAGCATGCCCAGTACGAACAGGATCTCCTGGAGGTAGGGGATCTCCACCTCGTCCGCGGCCCCGGTGCTGTCTTCGCCCGTCGGCGGCGCGAGGATCCCACCGCTCTCGTTGTCACCGCCCGGGACGCCCTCCTGGGTCGTGACGGTGTCCGTGAGCGTCGCCGCCGCGAGGCCGAGCGCGAGGACACAGCAGAGCGCGAGGACCACCGACGCCGCCGTACGTCTCTCCACGGGCGGGCTTTCGTGTCCGCTCTCTTAGCGGTTGGGGTCCCTCTCGGGCTACCCGACGGCCGACAGTATATGCCGGTGGGCGACGATAGAGAGGGAGATGGCACACGCCTCCGAGGTCGTCCCCGTCCCCGACCTGGTTCGCGAGGAGTGGCACCACGTCGAGACCGTGGCGGAGACGGTCTTCCGGCTCCCGGGCCTGGGCGTCGAGGCCCGGACCGAACTCTACGAGGACCGGACCCTGCGCGAGCGGGTGGAGGACGCGACGGGGATCGACCGGCTCTGGCGCTTTTACGTCGCGACACGCGTCTCGTTCGCCGACCGCGACCCGGGCGAGAGCGGCCTGCTCACCCGACTGGTCGTCTCGCGGGTCGACGCCGCGATACGCGAGACGATGACCGACCACGGCTTCGAGAACGTGAGACACCGATCGACGCGAACGACGACGGTCGGCGAGCGCGAGGTGGAACTACTCACCTACGGCGCGGTGATCCCGGCCGACGGCCGGCGGGTGCCGATGGAGGGGCTCGTCGCGGTCTGGGCGAACGGGGGCTACCACGTCGCCGGCGGGGGCTACCCAGCGGCCTCGCTCGCCGACGTCCTCTCTGTGTGCGACGACGAACTGAACGGCGAACACGCGGGCTACCGGGAGGAACTGCGCTCGCTGCTCGTGGAGGCGGTTACGCCCGGCGAGCGATCGTGAGGTAGCCGGTGTGGCCGACTGGCGCGGTGCTCGGTCGGGTGCCCCGGGAGTCCACGTCGAGTTCGCGCTGGATCGTCTCGACGGTTCTGACCGCAGAGAGCGTCTCCCTGGCCGCCTCGACGA
>SKWB01000109.1 GCA_007129135.1 Halococcaceae archaeon
CGGTGCTCATCTCCTTCATCGGGATCTTCTCGCTCGTCTCCTCGCGCTACGTCCTCCCGAACCTGTTTCGGCGGATCGCCGACAACAAGGACGTCTTCTTCATCGTCGCGCTCGCGTGGGCCTTTCTCTTCATCACCGTCTCCGAGGAGTTCAACCTCTCCGTCGAGGTCGGCGCGTTCCTCGCCGGGATCAGCCTCGCACAGCTGCCCTACAGCAAGGAGTTAGAGGAGCGGATCAGCCCCGTCACCGACTTCTTCATCCTCGTCTTCTTCGCCTCGATCGGGCTTCGCCTCGCCGCCGACGACTTGCTCGCCTACTGGCTCGAGGCCGTGGTCGCCTCCGTGGTCCTGATGGTCGGCAACTTCTGGATCATGTTCTACCTGATCGACCGCGAGAGCTTCTCGGTCGAGACCTCCTTTATTGGCTCGATCAACATGATCCAGGTGAGCGAGTTCTCGCTGGTCGTCGGCGGGATCGCCGTCGCCCAGGGCTTCGTCGGCAACGAGATCCTCGGCTACCTGAGCCTGATGGCGCTGCTCACGATGAGCGTCTCCGTCTACATCATCGACTACAACCACGAGATCTACGAGCGGGTCGCCCCCTGGTTCCGGCGGTTCGAGGGCGAGGACAAACGCGACGTCGACCTCGCGGAGTACCGCGATCACGCGGTGGCGATCGGCTACGACGAGATCACGCGAAACGCCCTGCCCCTGCTCGAGGAGACCTTCGGCGAGGTGGTCGTCATCGACCGGAAGACCGCCCACGTCGAGGAGCTCACGGAGGCGGGCTACGACGCGATCTACGGCGACTTCAGACACACCGAGATACGGAAGGAAGCCGGCCTGAAGCGGGCCGCGTTCGTCCTCAGTTCGTCCGTCCAGCCGGAGGTGAACGAGGCGCTGCTCTCGGAGGTGTCCGACGACGCCACCGTCTTCGTCGAGGCGAACTGGATCGCCGACGCCCGCGAGCTCTACGACCTCGGGGCACACTACGTCCTGATGAGTACCCACCTCACCGCCGAGCGGATGAGCGAGTACCTCGCACGGTATCTGGAGGACCGGGAGGCGTTCGTCGAGACCGTCGCGGAGGACGTCAGACGGATCCGACGGTACGAGGAGGGCGTTCCGGAGGGACGGGTGTCGTTCGGTCCCGAGGAGTTCGGCCGGGGAGGTGTCGGCGATGAGTGAGCTCCTCACCGCCCTCGCGCTGATCTTCGTCGTCGCGGGAGCGCTGTTGATCGTCGCGAACCACTTCTCGCTCCCGACGGTGCCGTTCCTGCTGCTCGCGGGGCTGCTCGCCGGTCCGTTCATCGACCCGGCCCTGCTGCTCGAACTCGCACAGTGGGGGATCGCCTTCCTGGTCTTCGTCTTCGGCGTCGAACTCGACATGCGGTCGATCGGGACCCTGGTACGGGAGGCGGAGGTCGTCGCCGGCGTTCAACTCGTCGTCGTCGGCGCGCTCGGCTTCGCCGTGGGTATCGCGCTGGGCTTCGACGAGCTGAACGCGCTCTACCTCTCGATCGCCGCCGCGCTCAGTTCGACCATCGTCGGCGCGGGCCTGCTCCAGGAGGAGATCAGAGAGAACCTCGTCTACGGACGCCTCGCCCAGTCGATCCACTTCGTGCAGGACCTCGTCGCCATCGTGCTCGTGTTGATGCTGAGCGCGGAGGTCTTCACCACCGACGCGATCAGCGCGGGGATCGGCTACGGCGTGGTGTTGCTCGCCGTCGCGTACGTGATCAATGCCCACCTCTTCACGCCGGTCTCCCGGCTCGCGGACGGCTCGCAGGAGCTGCTCATGATCGGCGCGATATCGATCCTGATCGCCTTCCTCGCGGCGGCGGAGCTCGCCGGGATCTCGATCGTCGTGGGGGCGTTCGCGGCGGGCCTCGCGATCGAGCGCGACTTCACGAGGAACCTCGGAATGCTCAACGGTATCGAGTCGATCAAGGACTTCTTCGTCGCGGTCTTCTTCGTCACCATCGGCGCGCTCGTGCTGATCGAGACGCCCGACCTCACGGTGCTCGCGACCGCGGGGATGCTGATCCTCATCACCGCGCTGGTGAAGCCGGCGATCACGCTCGTGACGATCCTCTGGCAGGGCTACGAGGCCCGCACGGCGACGCTCACGAGCGTGAGCCTCGACCAGGTCAGCGAGTTCGCGCTCATCATCGCCATCGAGGCGTTCATCGTCGGGCTGATGGCACCCGAGCTCTTCCAGGCGGTGATCCTCGCCGCCGCGGTCACGATGGTCACCGCCTCCTACACCCGCCGGAACGACGACCGCATCTACCGGCTCGTCTCGCGAACGGGCTTTCGCTCCCCGCACGTGAAGACCGACGAGCGGAGCCGGGTCGAGGAGGGGCTCTCCGACCACGTCGTGATCGTCGGCTACGGCAGACAGGCGAGACGGCTCGTCGAGACCGCCGAGACGCGGTCGGTGCCCTACGTCGTGATCGAGAACGACCCCGGGATGCTCTCGCCGCTCCAGCGAAACTGCCGGAACTTCGTCTTCGGCGACGCGATGACGGAGTACACCTGGGAGAAGGCCCGGGTCGAGAGGGCGTCGCTCGTCGTCTCGACCGCCAGCCAGCCACGGATCTCCGAGCACGTCCTCTCACTCGAGACGGACGCGGACGTGATCCTCCGGGCACGCTCCATCAGGGAAGCGAGCGGGCTCGTCGAGCGCGGCGCGCTCTACGTGAACGTCCCCGACCTGCTCGCGGCCGACAGCCTCATCGAGCACGTCGAGGAGGTGGCGGCCGACCCGGCCGCCCGCGACCGTCTCCGGGAGCGACACCTCGACGAACTCCGGGAGTTCGAGCGGATGGGCTTCGCCTCGATGAGCGAGGAGATAAAGCGGTGAGCGACGGGTGACCCGCCGGGCGAGGTCGGGGATAGCGAACGGATTATATACTCCCTCCCCTCCGACCCGCCGAATGTCGTTGA
Source organism: Halococcaceae archaeon (assembly GCA_007129135.1). Lineage (GTDB taxonomy): Archaea > Halobacteriota > Halobacteria > Halobacteriales > Halalkalicoccaceae > Natronorarus. Next base: position 2,949 of record SKWB01000109.1, read on the forward strand.
ACGCCCTCCTCCTCGCGCTCTCGCTGTCCGCGCTCTACGTCGCCCACCGCATGTTCGTCTCAGCGGACGACCGCCTCCAGGACGACATCGAACGCGCCCGAAAACGGCGTCGCGAGGCGCTCGAGGGCGGTCTCGTCCCCGACGACTGGGACGGCGAGTGTGCGCTCAAGCCCTGTCAGCTCTGTCGGTCGCTGAATCGGCCGTCGTTCGTCCGCTGTCGGTGCTGTGCCGCTCACCTCCCGCGCCAGACCGTCGGCCCGGCGGGGATCGGCGGCCACGTCTCACAGACGGAGGTCCTCGTCTCGCGCGAGACGGAGACGAGCCGATGACCTATCGTTGCCGATAGGCTTTTTACCCGAGAAGTCGTTCGTTCCCCGATGGGCTCTGAGCGTCTCGACCGGATGCCATCGCGTGAGGCGCGCCCGGACGAGCGGATCGGCTCTCGGAAGGAGACGGGTGGCTACACCGCCTGGAACGAGAACCGGGACTCCGAGAGGACCTACGAGTCCCGACGGGAGACCGACGCGGGGGGACGAGCCGGGGAGGTGGCCAGACCGGTCGCGAGCCAGGGGACGGGGCCTCCGTCGGAGTGGAGGCGAGCGCTCCGGCTCTCGGTGCTGGCGGGCGGTCACACCCTGGCGGTGATCGGATCGGCGGTGCTGAGTCTCGCCGCCGTCGGCGCGTTCACGGGCGAGCCGTTCTCGCTCGTTCTCGCGGCCGAGACGCTCCTCTCGCTCACGGTCGGCGCGGGCGTCGAACCGGGGCTCACCCTCTCGCGGACGCACCTGTTGCTCTCGCTCGCGCTCCCCTTCGTCGTCGCGGTCGTCTCGTTCGCCCACCTCTCGACGCGGTTCGAGTAACGGGTTTATCCCCGACCCGCGTTCACCGCGTATGGGCTGGCTCCGGCGGCGTGGGTTCACCGGCACACGGCTGACCGTCGGGCTCGTCTCGGCGGTCGCGGTGGTCTCGATCGTGACCGGCGTCGCGAACATCGGCCAGGAGGTCTTTCATACGACACTGCTCGACCTGGAGCTCGTTCCGGAGTGGATCCAGCAGACGGCGGGGTTCACCGGCACAGTGACCGGATTCTTCATGCTAGGAGGTGCCTACGGCTTGCACCGCCGGCTACGAGCGGGCTGGTACCTCACGGCCGTCCTGTTGCCGAACGCGGCGTTCCAAGGACTCGTCCAGTCGAGCCCCCTCTCCGTCCCGCTGATCGTCCTCTCGCTGCTCGCGATCCCGAACCTGCTCGCGACGCGGTCGGCGTACGACCGCCCGCTTGACCTTACGATCGCCCAGATCGGGGCCGGGCTGGCGCTCGGCGGCGCGCTCGCCTACGGCACCCTCGGGACCTACGCGCTCCGCGAAGAGTTCGAGGGCGTCGAGACGCTGCTCGACGCCTTCTACTTCACGCTCGTCACCGCGAGCACGGTCGGCTTCGGCGACGCGACCGCGAACCCCGAGGCACAGGGCGCACGCCTGTTCGCGCTCTCGGTGCTCCTGGTGGGTACCTCCAGCTTCGCGGTCGCCCTCGGCGCGCTGCTCGGTCCCGCGATACAGGCACGGTTCACGATGGCACTCGGAAAGATGGCAGATACAGACCTCGACTCACTCGACGACCACGTACTGGTGCTCGGCTACGGCGACCTCACGGAACCGATCGTCCAGGGCCTCGACGGACGGGTCCCGTTCGTCATCGTCTCCCGGAGCGATCACGAGGGGCTCACAGAGCGCGGCTACCCCCGGCTCCGGGCCGATCCCTCCGAGGACGAACCGCTCCTGCGTGCCGGTCTCGACCGGGCGCGGGCGGTCGTCGTCGCGACGGAGAGCGACGCGGTGGACGCGCTCTGTATCCTCACCGCGCGCCACCTCAACCCGGAGGTCCACATCGTCTCGGCCGCCACGGACCGGAACAACGTCGCGAAGCTCGAACGCGCCGGGGCGGACGTGGTGATCAGCCCCGCGACGATCGGCGGCCAGCTGCTCGCGCGCTCGGCGCTCGAGGGCGACGACGCGGAGGTGGCCGCCGAACACCTCTTAGAGGAGCTGTAGACCCGTCCGGACCGGTCTCCACCCGGACCGCACGGACCGATCCCCACCCCGGTTCCAGCGGGC
>SKWB01000003.1 GCA_007129135.1 Halococcaceae archaeon
CGACGCCCTGGGCGATCGGCGGCGTCCCCGCCTCGAACTTCCAGGGCAGTTCGTTCCAGGTCGCCTCGTCGAAGGTGACCTTCGTGATCATCTCGCCGCCGAAGAGGTAGGGCTGCATCTCCTCCAGGAGCGCCTTCTTCCCGTAGAGACAGCCGATCCCGGTCGGGCCGGCCATCTTGTGCCCGGAGAAGGCGTAGAGATCCGCGTCGATCGCCTCGACGTCGACCGGCATGTTCGGCACCGCCTGCGCCCCGTCGACGAAGATCAGCGAGCCGTGGTCGTGGGCGAGTTCGGCGAGTTCGGCGACCGGGTTGATCGTCCCGAGCGCGTTCGAGGTGTGGACGACCGAGACCATCTCGGTGCTGTCGGTGATCAGCTCGCGGGCGTGGTCCATGTCGAGTTCGCCCTCCTCGGTGATCCGGATGTACTTTACATCCGCACCGGTCTTGTTGCCGATCTGCTGCCAGGTGACCAGCGAGGCGTGGTGTTCCATCTCCGTGAGGACGATCTCGTCGCCGGGACCGAGCTCCTCGAGGCCCCACGCGTAGGCGACGAGGTTCTCCGCCTCGGTCGTGTTCTTCGTGAAGACGACCTCCTCGCGGCCCCCCGAGGCGCCGACGAACTCGGCGACCCGGTCGTGGGCCTCCTCGTAGGCGATCGAGGCCTCCTGGCTGAGTTGGTGAATGCCGCGGTGGACGTTCGCGTTGTAGCTGCGGTAGTACTCGCTGATCGAGTCGATCACCTGGTTCGGCGTCTGCGTCGTCGCCGCGTTGTCGAGGTAGACCAGCCGACGGCCGTTGAACTCCCGATCGAGGATCGGGAAGTCCTCCCTGAGCCGGTCGACGTCGAGCGGTGCGGACTCCTGGATTCCCATTGGGTGTGAGGTGGGGCCGGAACGAAAACACTCCTTCGGTCCGACGGGCGCGGGGAAACCGGTATGGATTACGAACCGCCCGTGCCGTGGCGTCAGCGTAATTCGGTGCGGCTCCGAGACTGAAAACCGGTTTTGAGTCACGGTAACCGTTTAGTCGGACCCGGACGAAGCCGGGGACGATCGAATGGCACGACTGCTCCCGACGGAGCCGGACGTCACCGTCGAACGCGGAGACGAGCCGGCGGTCCTCTGTCTCGACGACGACCGGACGGGGGAGCTCCTGGCGGCGGTCTCCTCCGAGACGGCGCGAGCGGTGTTCCGGGCGGTCTCCGCGGAGCCCGTGACCGCCGCCGACCTCGCCGACGGGCTCGACATGTCGATCCAGCGGGTTCGCTACCACCTCGACAACCTCGTCGAGGTCGGGCTGATCGAGGTGGCCGACACCTGTTACTCGGAGAAGGGACGCGAGATGGACGTCTACGCGCCGACGGCGGAGCCGCTGCTGGTCTTCTTCGGTCCCGAGAGCGACCGAGCGGGGCTCGAAGCCGGGTTCAGGGGGTTCGCCGGCGCCATGGGCCCCTCTGCCGTACTGCTCGCGCTCGCCGAATCGCTCTCCCGGCTGCTGGGGCTCGGCAGTGAGGAGTGAGCGTCGGACCGGATCGATGGGGGCGATGACGTCTCAATCGTGTTAAGGGCCGAACCGTCGAAGGCGGGATCGGGTGTGAGCGATGGACGGGTCGATCAGGAGACGCCACGACACGGACGGCTGTGCCTGCCTGCGGTGTCGTGGCCTCGACATCGGGGTTTCGCGGCGGACGCTCGTCGGGAGCCTCCGCTGGAGCGGTCGGCTCGTCCGGGAGCACCCCTCCGTCCTCGCGGTCTTCGTCATCCCGGCCGTCGCACAGCTCGTGATGCGACCGGCTCCACCCCCGATCCGGGAGCTCGGTCCGGCGATCGGCCTCGCCGGGCTCGTGGTCGGTCGGGCGTACCTCGCGGTGGTCGCCGGATCGGTGCTGTACGGGGACGACCCGCGGCCGGTAGACGCGTTTCGGGCGGCGGTCGCCCGGTTGCCCGCCCTGTTCGCGGCGCTGCTCGCGGCAGGGGCCGTCGTTGCCGGCGCGCTCCTGATCCCGGTCGTCGCTCACGAGACGCTCGTCGTGCTCGGCGTGACGCCACCGGAGGCGCTCGTCGACGCCGTGATACCCGTGTTGCTCCTCGCCTTCCTCGCGCTGTTCGTCAAGCTCTGTCTCGTTCCCGAAGCGGCCGTCGTCGGTCGTTACGGACCGTTCGCGTCCGTCCGTGCCAGCTGGGCGATCACCTCGTTTCACCCCCGGAAGGCGACGGTCCTCGTCCTGGGACTGCTCGCGCTGGCCGCCATCAGTGTGGGTCTCGACACGAACGTGGGCGAGCCGGACGGCGTCGTGACGTTCGCCGTGACCCACGACGAGGCCGAGGTCGGGCTGGTCTCGATCGGGACCACCGACGAGACCGGGGTGGTCGGCGTCCTCGGCGGGGCCGTCGCGAGCGCGCTCTACTACGGGGTGTTCGTCCACCTCTACGTCGCGGGGGCGCTCGAAGGCTGAAAACGCGTTTTGAGTCTCCGTGAGCGCTATTCAGTGCCGGCGAGAACCGGCGACCGATGACGGCGATACGAACCGAGAACCTGACGAAACGGTACGGCGACGTCCTCGCCGTGGCCGGCCTCGACCTCGTGGTCGAGGAGGGAGAGGTGTTCGGCTTCCTCGGGCCGAACGGGGCGGGGAAGTCGACGACGATCGAACTGCTGCTCGACTACGCCCGACCGACCGACGGCGAGGCCCGCGTCCTGGGACTCGACCCGCGGTCGGACTCGCGTGAACTGCTCCGACGGACGGGCGTCCTGCCGGAGGGGGTCGGCCTCTACGAGCGGCTCACCGGCCGCGAACACCTCGGGATCGCGATCGAGGCGATGGAGGCCGACGACGACCCCGACGCGGTCCTCGAGCGGGTCGGCCTCGAGCCGGAGGACGCGGGTCGTCGGGCCGGTGAGTACTCGAGAGGGATGGCCAAGCGTCTCGCGCTGGCGGTGGCGCTCGTCGGTGACCCAGACCTCCTCGTGCTCGACGAGCCCGCGTCGGGGCTCGACCCGCTCGGCGTTCGGCGGATGCGCGAACTCGTCCACGAGGAGGCCGCGCGGGGGACGACGGTGTTCTTCTCGTCGCACGTCCTCGACCAGGTCGAGGCGATCTGTGACCGCGTCGGGATCCTCAGTGGCGGGCGCCTCGTCGCAGTCGACACGATCGATGGCCTCCGCGAAGCGGAAGGGACCGGGGCGACCGTGACCCTCCGGCTGGACGGACCACCGTCGCGCCTCGCCTCGGAGCTCCGTGGGATGGAGGGGGTCGCGGACGCGGAGATCACGGGCCACGCACTGTGCGTGCACTGTACCGACCCGCGTGCGAAGGCACGGGTGATCGCGCGGGCGGAACGGTCCGCGGCGACCGTCCGCGACCTCACCGTCGAAGAGCCCTCCCTGGAGTCGCTGTTCGCCGATCGGACCGGCGACACGACCCCGCCTTCGATCGGTCGTCGGAGCGGGGGTGCCGGTGGGACCGACCACACAGCCGCCGACGTGGGGGCCGAGTCGTGACCTGGACGGTCGTCGCGCGGAAGGAGGTCGCCTACGCGAGTCGATCCCGGATGCTCCAGAGCCTCGGTGCCGTGCTGTTCGGGCTGATCGGACTGGTCACCCTCGTCGTCTGGAGGGTCGCGGAGGATCCGAGCGCCGAAGCGCTGGCGAGCGAACTCGGGGTACCGTTGCTGCTGATCGTCCCGATCGCCTCGCTGATCGCCGGCTACACGGCGATCGTCGGCGAGCGACGCTCGGGGCGTCTCGCGCTCCTGCTCGGGCTCTCGCCGACGAGACGCGAGGTGCTCCTGGGTACGTTCCTCGGCCGGTCGGCGGTCGTGGCCGGAGTGGTCGTGGCGGCGTTCGCGCTGGCGGCCGCGTTCAGCGCGGTCGCGGTCGGCTCCGTCCCGTTCGCCGACCTCGTCGGCCTCGGGGCGGCGACGGTCCTCCTGGCGCTCGCGTTCGTCGGGATCGCGGTCGGGATCTCCGCGGTCGCGTCGACCCGCGGCCGGGCGATGGCGGCGGCGGTCGGCTGCTACCTCGTCTTCACCCTGTTCTGGGAGGTGATCGTCACCGGCGTCTACTACGCTGTCAACCGGCAGCTGCCGGGTGTCGAGGTCGAGCCGTGGTTCTTCGCGCTCGAACGGCTCAGCCCGATGCTGGCCTACGAGACGGTGTCGAACGCCCTCATCGAGGGCGAGCTGCAGTCGGTCGTCACCGTCGACGCCCGTCCCCCCGAGGTCCACGCCACGCCGTTCGACGAGCAGGTGATCGGCGAGGTACCGTTCTACCTCGAACCGTGGTTCTCGGCCGTCCTCCTCCTCGCGTGGGCGGTCCTCCCCGTGCTGATCGGTCTCCACCGCTTCGAACGAGGGGACCTCCGATGAACACGACCGTCGGACGGACGTCGAGACCGGTGCAGGGGGCGGGTTCGGGTGAGGAGACGGTCGAAGAGGGGGAGAGGACCGGCGGGGATCGAACGGACGTCGCGGAGCTCCTCTCGCTGCTCGACGACGAGTACGCTCGTGCGATACTCCGGGAGGGGTGTGACGAGGCGGTGTCGGCCGTCGACCTGGCCGACCGGATCGGTGCCTCGTTACCGACCGTCTACCGCCGGGTCGAGAGGCTCGACGCGTGTGGACTGCTCCGACGCCGGACGGCACTCGATCCGGGCGGGTCGCACTACCAGGTCTACCGCACCAGGTCGCTCCGGCTCGAGGTGTGCCTCGACGGGGACGGGATCACCGCGACCGTCTCGAAGGGGTGATGCGGAGGAGACGAGCCCACCGCCTCGGGGTGACGGACGGGGCGACGTCCATCACGGAGCCCGCTCGACGTTCAGAACCGGTTCAGCCAGAGCAGCTGCGCGTGGACCGTCCCGCCGACCTCGAGGACGTTGCCCTCCTCGACGAAGCCGTGTTCGATCGCGAGCGCGACACACCGTTCGCCGACGAGGTTCGCGACGGTCGCCCGGGCGAGGCCGTCGACGACCGCCTCCTCGTCGGCCTCCTCACCGCTGTAGAACTCCTCGGTGACGGTGAGCGACACCTCGCCGTCCTCGAAGGTCTCGCC
>SKWB01000087.1 GCA_007129135.1 Halococcaceae archaeon
CGCCCCAACGCAGCGATCCGCACCCCCGTATGGGTGACGCGATCATCGTCTCGATCCGAGTCGACGCGAACGGACGGTGCTCGTCCGAGGACGGGTGCCACGACCGTCCACGTCAGGGTGTGACACGAAGGGGGCTCTCTTAACTGTACGGTTTCCAGCAGATCGTGCCCGCCGACACCGGCCGTCTTGGCCCCGGAACCAGCCGTTATACGGGTCGGCACCGATGAGAGCCCATGCAGGCCGTCAGATACCACGATCACGGCGGACCGGACGTACTGGACGTCGAGGAGACCGAGCGGCCCGAAGCGGGGGCCGACGAACTGCTCGTGGAGGTGCGCGCCGCGGCGGTGAACCCCGTCGACACCTACTTCCGCGAGGGCTCGTACCGGGCGCTCGGCCTGCCGATGGTTCCCGGCTCGGACCTCGCGGGCGTGGTCACGGAGACGGACGGGGAGAGCGGCTTCGAGGTCGGCGACCGGGTGTTCGCGACGGGGCTCGGGAAGGCACACCAGGGCACCTACGCCGAGTACGCGGCGGTGCCGACCGACCGGCTGGCGCGGCTCCCGGACGGGGTCGACTTCGACGTCGGCGCGGCGACCGCGCTCGTCGGCGTCACCGCGTGGCGGGCGCTCGTCGACCACGCCCGGCTCGAACCGGGAGAGACCTGTCTGATCCACGGTGCTTCGGGTGGCGTGGGCCACGTCGCGGTCCAGCTCGCGGCCGCGACGGGCGCAGAGGTCCTCGCGACCGCCTCGCCCGACTACCACGACGAGATTCGGGACCTCGGCGCGAGCGAGCTCTTCGACTACGAGGAAGCGGATCTGAGAGAGCAAGTCGCGGCACACGAGCCGACGGTGATCCTCGACCACCGCCTCGACGACTACCTCTCGTTCGACGCCGAGGTGGCTGGCTTCGCCGCGCGTGTCGTGGGGATCGGCGAAAACAGTAAAGAAGCGGGCTTCGAGAACGTCTCGGCGGCCCGCGCGAACGAGTTCTCGCTCCACCTGATGAGCATGTTCAACACGCCGGAGATGGCGCTCGTCCTCGCCCGGCTGGCGACGCTCATGGAAGCCGGGTCGCTCTCGGCGAACGTCGCCCGCCGGTACGACCTCGACGAGGCGGGCGAGGCCCAGCGGGCGGTGATGGGTGAGAGCTTCCTCGGGAAGCTCGTGATCGAACCGTAGCTCACCGATCCGACACGGCGAGCGGGTCCGGCGATACCGTTAGGTGTGTGCTCGTCGTTCTCACCCCTCATGCCGACGTACGTACTCCTGACCCGGTTCACTCGAAGGGGGATCGAGAACGTCCGCGAGAGTCCGGATCGGACGACGGCCGCGAGGGAGACCATCGAGTCACTCGGCGGGAGCTGGAAGGACTTCTACGTCACGATGGGACGCTACGACGGCGTCGTCATCGCCGACTTCCCGGACGAGGAGACGGCCGCGCAGGCGATTCTCACACTCGTCGAGAGCGGTAACGTGACGACCGAGACGCTCAGAGCGTTCACGGAAGCGGAGTTCCGAGGGATCGTCGAGGCCATGCCCTGATACGGGCCGCCGTACCCCGTTTCGGCTCGGACCTGGAGACCTCACGGTCCGAAGACAGCCGGTCCGCTCAGGACGATCGACCTGTTCCCGCCGCACCGCACGGGGGCAGGTAGCTCCCCCGTGCCCGTCGGAAGGGAGCTTTATCGGCGTGGCGGACGAACGTGAGCCATGTCCGTTTCGTTCGACTTCAGCGATCGGGTCGTGCTCGTGACCGGGGCCTGTGGCGCGCTCGGCAGCGCGGTCTGTGAGGCCTTCGCCGAGGCGGGTGCGACCGTCGCCGCGAGCGACGTCGTGGCCGTCGACTCGGAGGACTCCCTGCTCGACCCCGACCTCGTCTCGTTCTACCGAGCTGATTTCACCGACGAGGACGCGGTCAGGGAGACGGTCGAGTCCGTTACCTCGGACCACGGCGGGATCGACCACCTCTGTGCGGTCGCCGGCACCTGGCGCGGGGGCCAGCCGATCGAGGAGACCGACCTCTCGGAGTACGAGCTCCTGATGAACGTGAACCTGAAGACCGCCTTCCTCGCGGCGAAACACGCCCTGCCACGGCTCCAGGAACGCGAGGGGACGCTCGTGGCGGTGAGCGCGAAGTCGGCGCTCGAGGGCGGCTCCGGCGACGGCCCGTACCGCGTGACGAAGGCCGGGATCAGGCTCCTGGTCGAGTCTATCGCCGAGGAGAACGTCGGGACGGTGAGAGCGAACTGCGTGATGCCGAGCGTGATCGACACGCCGATGAACCGCGAGATGATGCCCGACGCCGACCACTCCGAGTGGGTCGAGCCCGCGGAGATCGCCCGGACATTTCTCGCGCTCTCGTCGGACGCGACGCCGGTGACGAGTGGGGCGGCCGTGCCGGTCTACGGCGAGAAGCGCTAGCCGCCGAGCCAGCCGGCGAAGTCCCCGGTGAGGAACTCGACGTAGCCGATCACGCCCAGGACGAGCGCCACGGCGAGGACGACGACGACGGGGATCCGAACGGCCCAGATCCAGGCGACGCCCCAGGAGCCGAGCTCGCCGATCCCCCGCGAGAGTTCGTCACGGGCGACGTCGGGGGCCACCCAGCCGACGAAGACCGCGAGCATCAGCCCGCCGAGCACCAGGAGGATCGCGTCGGCGAAGCCGTCGAGCAGGTCGAGGAAGATCAGGTCCTGGGTGACCGGGACGCCGAGGAGGAAGATCGAGCCGCCGGCGACGAGCGCCGCGGTTCGGCGCTCGAGGCCGAACTCGTCGATGAAGTAGGCGACGACGAACTCGAGCAGGCTGATCGCGCTCGAGAGCGCCGCGATGGCGACGGTCCCGAAGAAGAGCACCCCGAGGACCGTCCCGCCGGTGACCCCCGAGAAGGCCTCGGTGAGGCTGAAGAAGATCGCCCCGACGGTCTCCTGTTCGGGGTCGGCACCCGCGGAGAAGATGATCGGGAAGACGACGAAGCCGACGAGCACCGCGAACGCCGTGTCGAGGCTCACGATGATCGCGCCGTCCTCGGCGAGGTTGCGGTCCTCGCCGAGATAGGAGGCGTAGACGATCATCACGCCCATCCCCAGGGAGAGGGTGAAGAAGGCCTGTCCGGCGGCGTCGGGGAGCAGCGTCTGCCAGTTCTCGGCGATGACCCCGAAGTCGGGGGAGAGGTAGTAGGCGTACGCCTCGCCCGCCCCGGGGAGCGTCGCCGCGTAGACGGCGAGCGAGACGAGGAGGACCACGAGCGCGGGCACCATCACCTTCACCGCGAGTTCGATCCCCCGTCTGATGCCGAGGGCGACGATGCCGATCGTCGCGGCCATGAAGAGCGCGTGGAACGCGAGCGAGTCGAGACCCACCGAGACCGTCCCGAACAGGGCCTGGGCTGCCTCGGGGTCCTCGACCCCGTAGCCATCGGTGATGCCGATCAGGAAGTACCGGACGAACCAGCCCGCGACGACGCTGTAGTACGAGAGGATGACGAACGCCGTGACGAAGAAGACGTAGCCGAGGTACTTCCAGAGCCCCCCTCCGAGCTCGCGCAGCGCACCGACCGGGTTCAGCTTCGTCCGCCGCCCGATGACGAACTCGACGAGGATCGCCGGGACGCCGATCAGGACGATGAACAGCAGGTAGACGAAGAGGAAGGCGGAGCCGCCGCCCTCGCCGACGACGAACGGAAACCGCCAGATGTTCCCGAGACCGACGGCGCTCCCGACCGCGGCGAGGATGAACCCCGTCCGTGTCGCCCACGTCTCTCGTTGTGCCATGGCCCGCCGTTCATCGAACTGTCCTATAGATGTTTATATACAGGTTCGGGAGGGGCGACCGACGGCCACGGACGGGGATCCGTTCGGTCGCGAACCGGTGACGGGAACCACGAACTATATTTACTATGACGGGCTGATACGAACGTATATGAGCATTGTTGACTCGCGTCGGCTTGGGGTGGCGCTCACGCCCGAGCGTCTCTTCGGGGGGCTGTTGCTTCTGCTGTTCGCGGGGCTGTTCGTCGACCTGATCCGACGGCTCGTCGTCGGCGACCTCGCGGTCGGGACGCTCACGACGTTCCTCTGGAACGGACTCGTCGACGGGCTGATCATCGGGCTGGCGGCGATCGGGCTCTCGATGACCTACAGCATCCTCCGGTTCGCGAACTTCTCGCACGGCGACCTGGTGACCACCGGCGCGTTCTCCGGATGGACCGCGGCCTACCTCGTGGGTGGGATCGGGATCGCAGAGCTCTCGAGCCGGATCCTGCTCCGGGCCGACGGCGGGGCCGCCCCCGGCGAGATGAACATGCAGATACTCGCCGAGCCGATCGCGATCGTCGTCGGCCTCCTCACCGCCGCGGTCGTGACGGTCATCGTCGCGCTCTCGATCGACAAACTCGTCTACAGACGGATGCGCCAGGCGGGCGGCATCGCGCTGCTCATCGCGAGCGTCGGCGTCGCGCTCGCGCTGCGATACCTCATCGCGTTCGTCTACACCTCGAGCACCCGCGGGGTGACCGCGAGCGCCCCCCGCTACGAGGCCTCCTGGATCGTCTGGACCGACTCGGTGAACCTCCACCAGGCGACGATGGTCGTCTCCGCGCTCGCGCTCATGCTCGGGGTCCACCTCATGCTCCAGTACACCAAACTCGGCACCGCGATGCGCGCGATGGCGGACAACAGGGATCTGGCGCTCATCACCGGCATCCCGACCGAACGCGTCGTCTGGGCGACCTGGGTGATCGGCGCGGGGCTCGCCGGCGTCGCGGGCTACCTCGTCGTCCTCGACCGCGGCTCGATCACCTACAACCTCGGCTGGTTCCTCCTCCTGCTCATCTTCGCCGCGGTGATCCTCGGCGGGATCGGCTCGATCTACGGCGCGATCGTCGGCGGCCTCGTGATCGGGCTCGCGACCAACGTCTCGCTCGTCTGGATCCCCTCCGACCTGAACGAGGTCGCCGCGTTCGGGCTGATGATCGCCGTGTTGATCTTCCGCCCACAGGGGCTGTTCGGGGGGGTAGAGACCGCATGAGCGCC
>SKWB01000346.1 GCA_007129135.1 Halococcaceae archaeon
GCCCGAGGTACATCTCGTCGTTCGCCGCGATGTTACACGAGGACATACACGCCGCACACCAGATACAGCGCGTGGACATCTTCACCTTCTCCCGGTTCTCCCGGCTCTGGCGCTGTTCTTCGAGCTCGCCCGGAGGGAGGTCGTTCGTCTGGAAGTACGGTTCGACCGAGTGCATCTGCTCGTAGAAGTGTTCCATATCCACCACGAGGTCCTTCACCACCTCCTGGTGGGGCAGCGGCTCGATCCTGATCGGCGTCTCCAGCTCCGAGAGCTGTGTCTTGCAGCCGAGTTTCTGTCGCCCGTTGATGAAGAAGGCGTCCGACCCGCAGATCGCCTGTCGACACGAGTGTCTGAACGTGAGTGAGGAGTCGTAGTGATCGCGCGCGAACATCAGCGCGTCGAGCACCGACGTGCCCTTCTCCATCGGGACGCGGAAGTCGTCGAAGCGCGGGGCCTGTTTCCCCTCGACCTCGGGGTCGTAGCGGAACACCTTGATCACGACGTCGTCGTCGCTCTCTTTCAGCCGCTCTTCGGCCTCCTTTCTGAGTGCCGTCTCGCGGTCGACCTTCTCGCGGCGACGGCGGTCGCCCGCCGACTCCGCCTCGACCTCCGGCTCCTCTTCGGTCTCGATCTCCGGTTCTTCGGTGCGTTGGATCTGTGTGCTCATGTGTCTCCTTCGTCTCGACTCAGTAAAGCGGAATGCCCGCCATCGCGTTCGCCGTGCGGATCCCCTGGACGATCAACAGCGCACTCGCCGCGATCAACAGCCACTTGATCGCGGTGAGCGGCGTCCCGGTGAGCCCCTGGTTCACGATCGCGTTGTAGACGCCGTTGACGCCGTGGAACGTCGCGGTGATCAGGAACAGCACCATCAGCGAGTAGTAGCCCAGGTCCTGCATCCGCCACTGGCTCTGGGCGAAGGTGATCTCGGAGGCGTGGCTCACGAAGTGAAGCAGGAAGAAGTGAAACGCCAGTACGACGATCAGGAAGGCCGCGGTGATCCGCTGGAGCAGCCAGAGCGTCCCCGCTCGGTCGAACGAGGAGTAGTGCTCGGACATACTAGAAGACCCCCGCCAGGAACGTCGGGACGCTCGCGACGGCGATGATACCGGTGAGGATCAGCGAGGCGTAGAAGCTCGTATCCTGGCTGTCCAGACCGACACCGAGGTCGATCAGCAGCAGGCGGGTGCCGTTCAAGATGTGAAAGACCGCCACCGCGAGCAGGCCGACCTCGAGCACGCGAACGATGAAGAGGCTCTCGAGACCCTGGATCGTCGCGGTGTACGTCTCGGGACCGACCGTCGCGGTCGAGAGGACGGCGATGTGTGTGAACAGGTAGCCGATGAGGACCCAGCCGGTGAACTTGTGGAAGATCCACGCCCACATACCGGCGGAGAACTCCGTCCACCTGCCGAAGTCCTCGACGAGGCCACGGTTGTACGACTGACTCATGCTGTCTCCACCTTAGCCTCCCGTGGTATAGAGGTTACTAACCCGGTGGCCCCGTACGGAGCGCCGTGAGGTGGTTCCGGAGACCGCGAGCCGTAGAGCGGTCGTCCGGCGGACGGTCACGGCTCCGTCTCAGGTCTCGCCGTTTCGCTGGACGCCGGACTGCGTCGACTCGACGACACGCCTCGTCGACTCGTCGAGTTCGACGAGGTGACAGAGCGGGTTGCCCGGGAAGACGACCGGGTTCTCGAGCAGCCCTACCAGGAGTCCGGTGAACGGTGCCTCCACCACGTCCTTCTCGGTCATGAACGGGTTCGTGATCGTACAGATCGCGTCGCCATCGTGGACCAGCGCGCCGCGGTCGTGGTGCATGTCGACGATCCCACCGGAGTCCGCCCGGAGCCAGGTCTTCTCCAGGTCGTCGTGGATGATCGTGCGCCAGCCCGGCCAGCGAACCGCCTCGGAGGGCCGCATGCCGTACTCCGCGAAGACGCTCTCGACGCCGTGGAGCGCCTCGTTGATCAGGTCGCGCTGGAACCGGTGGGCTTCGCCCATCTCGATCGTGATCGCGCCGACGCCGTCCTCCGTCGCCTCCCGTCGGAGCGTGCCCTCGGGCCCCTCGCTGTCGAGGATGACGTTGGAGCCGAACGCGCGTGCGAGGCGGTCGACCCGTTCGTCCTCCATATCCGCTCGCACGTGGAGCATGTTGTTTCGTCCCCGCGTGGAGGTGTGGAAGTCGAGGACGTAATCACAGGGCTGGACGAAGTTGGTGTAGATCCGGTGGGCCATCCGACTCGCGCTCGTCCCGCTCTCGATGCCGGGAAACGAGCGGTTCAGGTCGCGGTCGATGATCGGCAGATAACGCTGTTGAGCGAGAAAGCCCGGGACGTTGAGTACGGGAAGACAGACGATCGTCCCCCGGAGGTCGTCGTGGGCCCACTCGTGGGCGACCGCACGCACCACCTCGATCCCGTTCAGTTCGTCGCCGTGGAGCGCCGCGGTCAGACAGACCGTCGGTCCCGCCCGCTCGCCGTTGATGATCGTCACGGGGATCCGGATCGGATCCCCCAGATACGTCTCGCTCACCGTGTACCGAACGTTGGCCGTCTCGCCGGGTCCGACCGTCCCACCGTGGTAGGTGAAGGCGGTCGCCTCCTCGCTCATAGATCGGCTTCCGCCCGCGAGCTATAAATGCTGTCCGGCCCGCCCGGGAGGACTGACAACGCTTTTGGACACGCCCCGTGTCCGATGGCACATATGAACGACACGGTCCGTGTGGGCGTACTCAGCCTTCACGAGAGCAAGGAGACGAAAGCGATCTGCAACGCCGTCGACGACCTCGGTCACGAGGCGGAGTGGATCAGACACGAGAACACCGCGATCGAGATTCGCGACGGCGAGGTCTACCTCGAACCCGACGTCGACGTGATCGCGAACCGGCTGCTGCTCTCGAACTCCGAGACGCCCTCCGAGGAGCTCGGTCTCGCCGCCACGTTCGCGAACGTCCGCCCGATCCTCAACCACCCGATCGCGGTGCTCTCGGCGATCCACAAGTACGCCACCGCGACCGCGCTCACCGCCGAGGGCGTCCAAGTCCCCGACGCGCTGCTCGCGCTCGACAACCGCCGGCTCAACGACGGTCGCGAGTCCTTCGGCGAGGAGGCGGTCTACAAGACCGCGATCGGCACCCACGGCGGCGGTACCTGGAAGGTCGGACCGGGCGAGCAGGTGAACCCGCGCGTCGGCAACCGCCAGGCGTTCCTCCAGAAGCTGATCGAGCGCGACGGCGAGCGCCACCGGGACCTCCGGGTCTACGTCGTCGGCAACGAGATCGTCGGCGCGATGAACCGATACGCCCCGGAGAACGACTGGCGGACGAACGTCCACCTCGGCGGCGACGTCGAGAACGTGAGCGACCGCATCCCCGAGACGGTCGTCGAGATGGCGACGCGCTCGGCGGAGATCGTCGGCCTCGACTACGCTGGTGTCGACCTCGTCGAGGGCGACGAGGGCTGGTTCGTCCTGGAGGTGAACCCGACCGCCGGGTTCAGAGGGCTTTACAAGGCCGCACAGGTCTCGCCCGCACCCTACATCGCGAAGCTCGCGATCGAGCGCGTCGGCGGCCAGGTCGACGACGAGCGGGTGAAACACCTCTCCGCGACGCTCGACGACTCGAGGCCCGCGTGCGTCCCACAGGCGTTCCAGGACGCCCAGGACGAGGTCGTCACGATCGGCTACACCGAGGAGGTGATGGTCTCGGGCACCAGCGGTACGGAGACGGTCATGGCGAAGTCCGACACGGGCGCGAGTCGAACCAGCATCGACACCGGTCTCGCCGCGAACATCGGCGCCGGGCCGATCAAGTCGATTACGCGGGTACGCTCGGGCAGCATGAAGTCGAGCAAGTCCCGACCGGTCGTCGACCTCGTCGTCGGCGTCGGGGGCAAACAGCACACCGTCACCGCGAGCATCGAGGACAGGAACCACATGGACTACCCCCTCCTGCTCGGACGGGACATCCTCAAACACTACCAGGTGGACGTCCGCCGGATGGCCGACGCACAGGACGTCGATCTGGAGACCGAAGAGGAGTAGACCGCACGGAGGGGCCTGCGCCCCTCGGCAGCGGGGCTGTCGGTGACCCGCACCTCCCGGAGCCCGCTCACCAGGACGACCCTCGCTGCGAAGCCGGTGACGAGATTGACCTCGACCACGAGTCGATCGCCCAGATCAGGGGGATCGCCGAAACCGGGCCGGTGGACGGTGATCGAACCCGACCCGTCTCACCCGAGCGCGCTCTCGACCGAGGAGAACTCGTCGACGTACGCCTGCCACACGTAGAGGGAGGCGTACGAACGGAACGGCCGCCACCGCTCCGCGTACTCGACCATCTCGCCGTCGCTCATCTCCCCGAAGAGGTGTTCCATCCCGCGACGGATCGCCAGGTCCTCGACCGGGAAGACGTCCTCGCGCCCGAGGACGAACATACAGAACATCTTCCCCGTCCACTCGCCGACGCCTCGGATCCCCGTCAGCCGGTCGATCACCTCCCGGTCGGTGTGCCCCGAGAAACGCTCTCTCGTGAACTCCTCCTCGCGGAACGCCTCGGCGGCGCTCTTTACGTACTCGATCTTCTGTGGGGAGAGCCCCACCTCGCGGAGTTCCTCCTCGTCGGCCGCGAGCATCCGTTCGGGAGTCACCTCGAACCGCTCGAACAGCCTCCCCCGGATCGACCGGGCCGCCTCCGTCGAGATCAGCTGGTTCACGATCGAGATGACGAGTCGTTCGTAGGGCTCGTCGGCGGTCTCGAGCGGGAGTTCGCCGTACTCGTCGACCAGCGCTGCGAGGTCCGGATCCGATCGGAGGGAGTCGTAGGGGTCGGTCACTGCTCGACCCTGGGGCGGCATCCGATAGTCGGTTTCGGTTCCGCTCAGAAGCCCTTGCCGAGCAGTTCGCGCGCGATGATGTTCTTCTGGATCTCCGTCGTCCCCTCGTAGATCTGGGTGATCTTCGCGTCCCTGTACAGCCGTTCGACGTCGAAGTCGTTGACGTAGCCCGCCCCGC
>SKWB01000124.1 GCA_007129135.1 Halococcaceae archaeon
AGCTACGGCGAGCGGGGCGGAACCGAACGGGACTACTCGAGACCCAGTTCGGCGAGCAGCGTCTCCGCCGCGGCCGCCGAGGACTCCGGTCCACGGGCGGTGATCAGGTCGCCGTCGACGACCACGCTGGTGTCGGCGTCGAGGTCGGCGTCCCAGTCCCCGCCGGCGGCGCTCACCTCCGCCTCGACCCAGTAGGGGAGCTTTCGGCCGTTCGGGAGCACGTCGTTCTCGTCGACGATGTCCGTCTCCCAGGCGTCGGGGAAGCCGGTGACCCGTCGGCCGTCGACGATCCGCGAGCCGTCACTGCCCCACGTGAACCCGAGGATGCCGACCGCGTGACAGACGACCAGTGCCTTCCCGTCGCCCTCGACCGCCTCGCGGAGCGCCGCTCGGGCGTGGCGGTCCTGGTTCACGTCCCAGACGGTGCCGTGGCCGCCCGGGAAGACGACCGCGTCGAACTCGCCCGGATCGACCGTCGCGAGCGCCTCGGGGTCGTTCAGCCGGTCGTCTGACTCGTGGATCTCCCGGACTCGCTGGGCGGTCTCCTCGCCGACGGTGTCCGGGTCGACCGAACGCTCGTCTATCTCCGGCGGCGATCCGCTCGGCGTCGCGACCGTGATCTCGGCGCCCGCGTCCGTCAGCGACGAGAGCGGTGCGGTACACTCTTCGCCCCAGTAGCCCTCCTCGCTGACGATGAACAGTGCGGTAGTCATCGGGAAGTCTACGGGCGCGGTTCGGAAAAGCGGTCGCCCGGCAGTCCGAGCCACGACCGATCTCCGCAGGTTTTTACCGGCCCCTCGCTAGACCGACACATGGCCGATCAGTCGCTACCGGTCCTCGATCGGGTCCGGAAACCGGAGTACACCGGCGAGAACCGGTGTGTTCCCTGTACCGTGGTCAACGCAACCATCGCGCTCGGCCTGGGTATCGCGATAGCGGTCGTCTCGCCCCCGCTCGGCGCGGTCGTCCTCGTCGGCTCGCTCGTCGCGATCTACCTCCGTGGCTATCTGGTACCTGGAACGCCGGCGCTCACCAAGCGATACCTGCCCGAGTGGGTGCTCGCGTACTTCGACAAGGCACCGAACCCGATCGAGGAGCGGCGGACCGGACCGGTCGAGGAGACGATCGACCGGATCGAGAACCGCCGCGAGAACGCCGTCGACCCGGAGGCGTTCCTCCTCGACGTCGGTGCCGTCGAACCGTGCGAGCGGGAGGACGACCTCTGTCTGACCGACGGCTTCGAGCGCCGACTCGACGCGGACGAGCGAACCGACCCCTACGACCCCGCCGGCCTGGCGGTGCTGTTCGACACCGACACGGACTCGATCGAGGTGCTCGAGCGTCCCTACCCGGCGATCAGGATCGACCGACGGGTGCGGAAGTGGCCCTCCGAGGCGGCGCTACGGTCTGATCTCACCGCCGACGGCGCGCTCAGGGAGACGGCCGAGGACTGGGACGACGTCCCGCTCGAACAGCGCCTCGGTATCCTCTCGTCGCTCCGGTCGTTCCGGGATCGGTGTCCCGCGTGTGGCGGGCCGATCGTCGTGAGCGACGGGACGGTCGAGTCCTGCTGTCGCTCCTACGAGGTGATCACGTTCGGCTGCGGTGACTGCGAGGACCCGCTCCTGGAGTTCAGCCCCGACGAACTCGGCCTCGGCCAGGATCAGACCGGAATCACCCCCTGAGCGACTCGGGAACGATGCGGACGGTCGTCTCGTCGGAGAGCCCTTTGCCCGCTGCGTTCGGGACGTTGAGTTCGACACCGATGCGGTAGGTCCCCGGACCAGCGCGCTCCCACTCGGTCTCGGAGACCCGAAAGAACCCCCGCCACCGTTTCGAAAAGCGTTTGTGCTCGCCGCGGTCGAAGCGGAACGCACCCGTCGTCTCCGGCGGGCGGTAGACGGGCACGTGCGAGGCCTCCGGGTAGCCGTCGACAGTCCAGGTCCAGAGGAGCGGTGAGGCCGTCCGGATCGAGATCGGTATCGGGAGCGCGTTCTTCATCGTGATACGAAACGGCACGGCGGTGCCGACCGGGTACTCCTCTCTCGGCGTCTCGATCCGGACCGACACGGCCCAGGAGCGGAGGCGGTGTGGGACGAGCAGTCGGCTGAACAGCGACGCGTTGATCCACCGAAACGACTGGAGACGGCCGCTTCGCTCGTCCTCGCTCGGGGAGAAGGCGTCCTCGTCGTCCCGGTGGAGGGCTTCGGACTCGTAGATCCGACGCATCGAGGGTATCGAGGGGAGGACCGAACTAAAGGGTTCTGTGCCGAGGCTCGGACGCACCGCCGTGGCGCTCTACCGCTCGGATCGGTACGCCTCGCGGTTCGATCGGCAACCGGGTACGGCACCCCGTGTCAGTCGTCGGCGACGGCGTCACCGGCTCCCTCCGACCAGGTGGGCCGCTGGTCGGCGAACCGGTCGTCGTAGAGGTGACAGGAGATCTCGTGTGTCGCGCTGGTCGCGAGCAGCCCCGGTCGCTCCTCCTCACAGGGCGAGACGAACTCGGCTTCGAGCCGTTCGCGGGCGGTCTCGACGTCGCCGGCGGCGAGGGCGTCGACCACGTCTGAGAGGACCTCCTCGACGCCCTGGTCGTCGATCCGGTCCGGGAGGCCGTACTCGGTTCGCAGGAGGTCGTCGAGCGTCTCCCGCGGCGTGTCGGCGGGGTCTGCCACCTCCGCCCCCTCCTCGACCCCGGTCACCGATCTGACCTCCTCGGTTCCTCGCGTCCGCTCTTTCAGGTTCAACAGCGACCGCCAGACCCGCTGGGGGACGTCGACGCTCGACGGCTGGATCACGCGCGGACAGCGCGTGTTGAACCGACAGCCGGAGGGTGGGTCGATCGGCGAGGGGACCGACCCGGAGAGGCGTATCTGATCGCCCTGCCACAGCGGGTCCGGTTCGGGGATCGCCGAGAGCAACGCCTCGGTGTAGGGGTGGTACGGCGGGGAGAACACCTCCTCGGTCGTCCCGACCTCCGCGACCTCGCCGAGATACATCACGGCGACACGGTCGGAGATGTGTTCGACGACCGAGAGGTCGTGGGCGATGAAGACGTAGGAGAGCCCGAACTCCTCCTGGAGGTCCTCGAGCAGGTTGAGGATCTGTGCCTGCACCGAGACGTCGAGCGCGCTCACCGGCTCGTCGCAGATGATGACCTCCGGGTCGACCGCGAGCGCACGGGCGATGCCGATGCGCTGGCGCTGGCCGCCCGAGAACTCGTGGGGGTACCGACGGACGTGACTCGAACTCAGGCCGACCGTCTCCAGTAGTTCGGCTATCCGCTCCTCTCGCTCGTTGCCCGAGGCGAGACCGTGGATGTCGAGCGGTTCTCCGATGATGTCGCCGACGGTCAGCCGGGGGTTCAGGCTCGAGAAGGGGTCCTGGAAGATGTACTGGATCTGCTTTCTCAGCTCGCGCATCCGTGAGGAGGAGATCTCGGTCAGGCTCTCGCCTCTGTAGCGGATCTCGCCCTCGGTCGGCTCGACGAGGCGCAGGAGGCTGCGGCCGAGCGTGGTCTTCCCACAGCCCGACTCCCCGACCACACCGAGGGTCTCGCCCTCGTACAGTTCGAGGTCGACCCCGTCGACCGCCTTCACCGAGGCGCTCTGTCCGATCAGGCTCTCGATGAACCCGCTGGTCGTGTCGTAGTACTTCTTCACGCCCGTCGCCTCGAGGATCGGCTCGCCCGACTGGCTCGCCATCTAGTTCCCCTCCGCCTGCGGCGTCTGTGGGCCCTCCGGCCCGTCTACCACGTCTATCTCGTAGGTCAGTCCCTCGGCGAGCGCGCCAGTGTACTCGAGACAGGCGGCGGAGTGCTCGACGGTCGGATCGGAGCCGACCGGTCGACCCGTCTCGGGGTCGAGCAGCGGCGGCTCCTCCAGCGTGCAGGCCTCCTCCGCGTAGGGACAGCGGGGGTGGAAGCTACAGCCCGGCGGGAGTTCGACCAGGTCCGGCATCGTGCCGGGGATCGTCTGGAGACGGGTTCGGGTGTCGCCCACCCGCGGGATCGAACTCATCAGTCCCACCGTGTAGGGGTGTTTCGGGTCGTAGTAGAGCTCCTCGACGGGCGCCTTCTCGACCGGTTTCCCCGCGTACATCACCATCACGCGGTCACAGACCTGTGCGATCACGCCCAGGTCGTGGGTGATCAGCTGGACCGCGGTGTCGAACTCGTCGGCGAGCTCCTCGATCAGGTCGAGGATCTTCGCCTCGATGGTGACGTCGAGCGCCGTCGTCGGCTCGTCACAGATCAGGAGGTCCGGATCGCACGAGAGCGCCATCGCGATCACCGCCCGCTGTTGCATCCCGCCGGAGAACTCGTGTGGGTAGTCCGAGTAGCGGGCTTCGGCCTCGGGGATGCCGACCGTATCGAGCAGCCTGATCGTCTCCTCTCTCGCCTCGTCGTCGCCGTAGCCGAGGTGGTGTCTGATCGCTTCGGCGATCTGTTCGCCGACGGTGTAGACCGGGTTCAGCGCGGTCTGGGCGTCCTGGAACACCATCGCCATCTCGTTGCCGCGGATCGATCTGACCTCCGCCTCGGTCATCTGGAGGACGTCCTCGCCCTTGAACCGGATCGCCCCCTCGACGATCCGACCGGGGCTGTCGATCAGCCGCATCAGCGAGAGCGCGGTGACGCTCTTTCCCGCCCCGGACTCGCCGACGACACCGAACTTCTCGCCGCGTTCGATCTGGTAGCTGAGGCCGTCCGCTGCGGTGACGACGCCGTCTTCCGTGTAGAACTCGACGGTCAGGTCCTCGACTTCGAGCAGCGCCATCAGGCACCACCGCCCTGGCTGCCGATGCCGGTCTCCTGGGCGTCGAGCGCGTCGTTGACGCCGTCACCGATCAGGTTCATCGCCATCACGAACAGGAAGATCGCTCCACCCGGGAAGACCGTCGCCCACCACGGGATCTGGCCCTCCGGTCCCTGGATCAGCGTCTCCCGGGTCGCGTCGAGCATCGTCCCCCACTCGGCCGTTCCGGGGCCGAGCCCGAGGCCGAGGAAGCCGAGCGCCGCGACGCCGATGACGGTCGTGCCGATACCGAGGGTGGCGAGCACGAGCAGCGGCGGCATCGCGTTCGGGATGATGTGTTTGAAGATCACGGTCCTGTCCTTCGCACCCAACGCCTTCGCCGCCAGCACGTACTCGTTCTCCTTGATCGAGAGCACCTCCCCCCGAACCAGGCGGCCGTAGCCGGCCCAGCCGAAGAGCGTGAACGCGAGCACGAGGTTCCAGTAGCTGCTGCCGAGCACCGCCACGATGATCAGCGCCAGGATGAGGAACGGGAACGCGAAGATGGTGTCGACGATCCGCATCATGATCTCGTCGACCCAGCCGCCGTAGTAGCCCGAGACGGCGCCGTAGACCGCGCCGATCGTCCCGTTGATCGCGATCACGATGAAACCGATCGAGATGCTGTAGCGGCCGCCGTAGACGACCCGCGAGAACAGGTCACGGCCCGAGTTGTCCGTCCCCATCGGGTAGTCCGTCGAGGGCGGGTCGTAGATCCCCGCCGAGGGGTCCGCTCCCAGGTAGAGGATCGTCCCCGGGTCGTGCGGGGCGAGTCCGAACGGCTGTATCGGTATCCCGGCGACGACGATCGGGCGGGCGAAGATCGCCGCCAGCGACATGAGGAGCACGACCGCCACGCCGAGCATCGCCGAGCGGTTTCGCACGAACCGACGGAGCCCCCGCCGCCACCTGCTCTCCGTTCTCGTGTCCGATTCTCCCGTCCAGTCCGAAAGCGGGTCTCGGGACTCGACGCGTTCCGCGTCGAACCCCCTGATCCGAATCCGGCCTCGTTCTGTCGACATTAGTGACACCTAATCATATCGAATCCGCGGATCGAGCACCGCGTACAGTATGTCCGCCAGCAGGTTCGCGAGGATGATGAACACACCGGTGAACAGCGTGATCGCCATGATCATGTTCACCTCGCGACCGTTGATCGCGTTGATCAGCTCGCGGCCGAGCCCCGGCCAGTTGAACACCACCTCGACGACGACCGACCCGGAGACGATCCCCGCGGTCAACGTCGCCGCGAGCGTGACGACCGAGATCAGCGAGTTCCGGAGCACGTGCTTCAACACGACCTGGCGCTCGGGGAGTCCCTTCGCGCGCGCGGCGGTGACGTACTCCTTGTTCATCTCCTCGCCCATCGAGGTGCGCATCACGCGCATGATCCCCGCCGCCGCCCCCGTTCCGATGGTGAGCCCCGGCAGTATCAGGTACCAGAGCATGCTGGGGTGGTAGAGCGGGAGCCGCGACGGCGCGAGCACCGGCCAGAGGCCGAGCCAGAGCGAGCCGACGAGGATCAGGATCAGGCCGAGCCAGAAGTTCGGGATCGAGATGCCCGACAGCGCGAGAAAGCGGCTGACGTCGTCGCCGAGTTCGTTCTTGTGGACCGCGGCGTAGATACCCGCGGGGATCGCGATCGCGAGGCCGAACGCCCAGCCGAAGACCCCGAGGGCGATCGTCGCGGGCAGTCGCGCGACGATGATGCTTCCCACGTCGCGGTTCGTGCTGATCACCTGGCCGAAGTCGCCGGTCATCACGTTCGTGATCCAGGTGATGTACTGGTCGGTGATCGAGCCGTCCAGCCCGTACTCCGCGCGGATCTGTGCCTCCTCGTTCGGCCCCACGTCGGGGTTCAACGCGAACATCTGGCTGACCGGGTCGCCCGGCGTGAGGTGCACCAGCCCGAACGTGATCAGCGAGACACCGAACAGTATCGGGATGATCGCCAGTATCCGATTCAGTATGAAACGTCGTAAACTCATTATCGTTCGTTGGAAACCGTGCTCGCTCCGTCCGGAAACCGTTTCGGGTGCGAGCGGCCGCAGCCGACTACTCGTCGTCGTCTTCGTCGTCGTCCATCCAGATGACCTGTTCCTCGGTCGGCGCGTGCAGCGCGAAGCTGTACATGCTCTCCGGGAACGGGTGGGTGCTGAAGTTCTGGACGCGGTTGCTCATGATCGCGTCGGTGAGCCCGAAGTGAGTGATCGAGCTGTAGCGGCGCTCGGCGAGCAGGTCCCAGATCTCGTCGTAGCGCTCGGCGCGGAGCTCGTCGTCGTCGACGACGTCGATGTCGAAGCGCGCGGCGTCGACCATCTCGTCGAACTCGGGGTCGCTGATCGCCTGGAGGTTACAGCACTGACCGATGTTCGCGGTGTTGTGCAGCGCGTCACAGAAGCTCTCGGGGTTGAACGTCCCGGAGAGCCCGATACAGGCGATGTGACCCTCCTGGCCGTACTCGGGGTTGAGCACGCGCTCGGTGTAGGTGTTCCACTCGTAGGTCTCGACCGACGTCTCGAAGTAGCCCGACTCCTCCATCGACGCGGCGATCAGCTCGACGAGCTGGACGCGGTCGTCGTTGTCGGAGTTCGTCTCGAGCTGGACCTCGATCGGGAACTCGACGCCGTCGGCCTCGACCTCCTCGATCAGCTCCTCAGCGCGCTCGGGGTCGTGCTCGTTGAGCGGACGGATCCGCTCTTCGAGCGCCTCGGCGTCCGCCGTCCCTGACTCCTCGGCGAGTTCGGGGATGTCGGTCCAGGCGGGTCGGCCCCAGCCGTTCAGGACGTTCTCGACGATCGCCTCTCGCGGGACGAGGTGGTTGACCGCCTGCCGGAGACGCTCGTCGTCCCACGGCTCGACGTTGGCCGGGTACTGGATGTAGGTGTAGCCGCCGGTCTCGGTGGTCTCGACGATGAAGTCGTCGGAGGCGTCGAAGTCGTCGAGCGTCGCGGTCGCCAGCCCGGAGGTGACGTCGATCTCGTCGTTCTGGAGCGCACCCGCGCGGGTGGAGTCGTCGGGGATGATCTCGAGTTCGATCTCGTCGATCACGGGGCCGTCCGGGAACTCGTCGTCTCCCTCGAACCAGTCCAGCGAGTCGACGCCCATCTCCTCGAGCCAGTAGCCGTCGAACTTCTCGTACTCGGCGAACTGCTCGTCCTCGAAGTCGACGAGCTCGTACGGGCCGGTGCCGATCGGGGTGTTGCCCTGTCTGGGGTCGACCTCGCCGCCCTCGAGTTCGGCCTGCTCCAGCGAGTGGATGTAGAATCCGGGGAGCTGTCCCTCACCCTCGGCGTCGGGGACCTGCGCGTAGATGGAGACGGTGTACTCGTCCTCCTCCTCGACGTAGAGGACGGAGTCGAACGTCTGTGCGGAGACGTCCGAACCCTCGTAGCGCCGGGCCGTCTCGACGACGTGTTCCGCCGTGAGCTCCTCGCCGTTGTGGAACTCGATCCCCTCCCTGAGCTCGTAGCGGTACTGCATCCCAAAGGTGCCGTCTTCGACCGCCTCGGCGGCCTCCTCGGTGGTGAGGATGCGGACCTCGTCCTCCTCGATCGGGTCGTCCTCGGGGTGCTGGACGATGATCTGTCCCTCCGCGTCGAGGACGCCCTCCTCGTCGGCGGCGACGGAGACCATGTACTCCTCGTAGGCCGTCCGGTCGATGTCGTTCGTCTCGACCAGCTCGTAGCTCTCGGCGAGCCACGGGTAGTAGTTCCCCTGCGTGTCCGAGGCGACGAGGCTCTCGAAGATGAAGAACTGTGCCGAGGAGGAGGTCGTGTCGGTGCTGTACGGTGGGTCGAAGGAGTCGATGTTCGCCCCGACACCGATCCGGAGCGTGCCACCTTCCTGGATTCCACTGAGGTCTGCCGGCTCGTCGTCATCATCGTCGTCGTCGTCGGTGTCGACGTCGTCCGCGGCGTCGTCCGCGGCGTCGTCGCCGGGATCGTCGTCGCCGTTGCCGTCGAGGCAGCCTGCGACACCGATTACCCCGGCAGCACCCATCCCCTGGAGGAGGCGTCGCCGATTGATGCGTCGAGCGGGAGTGTTGTCATCTTCCGCCATGGTAAATTTGTCTAAACCCCAAAGGTATATGTGTGTCGGTTTTCCCCAATAGATAATATCGCGGGCACAAAGTACGAATTTCGTAAAACAGTCGTACACTGTCTACCGGTTTTTTCCCACGAACCCGAACGATCACGGACTGTCACGCGAATTAAACGCTATGGTACAGAGTGTCAATGTTCGGAGAGAAGATGCCCCGATCTGGGTCATCCTGATCGGACCTGTTCCCGGTTCACCGGACCCGGTCGGTGGTGGACTCGTACCGTCGGCTGTGACCCTTGTGACTGCTCCCGGCACCGCGAGACGCGATACCCCCGAGCGGGTACAGCCCCGTCTCACTCGTCGACGACGACGACCGACCCGTCGCGCACGTCGACCGTGATCAGCGTCTTCACGGACCGGCCCGACTCGCGGAGTTTCTCCCCGCCGTCGAGCTTCTCGATCACCGCGATGACGTCGACCACCTCCGCGCCGATGTCGGTGAGCGCGTCGGTGATCGCTCTGAGCGTTCCGCCCGTACTGAGCACGTCGTCGAGGACGAGCACGCGGTCGCCGGCCTCCACGTCGTTGATGTACATCTGGTTCTCGTCGTAGCCGGTCTCCTGGAAGAGCGCGACCTCGCCCTCCAAGCCGTACTGGCGCTTTCTGATGACGACCAGCGGGATGTCGGTCATCAGCGAGACCGCCGTCGAGATGTGGATCCCCATCGCCGCGGGGGTGACGATCTTGTCGACGTCCTCCAGTCGAGCCTCCCGGATGATCCTGATGACGATCTCGCGCAGCAGGCCCGGTTCGAGCATCGGCACGCCGTCGCTGATCGGGTGGACGAAGTAGTGATAGCCCTCTTTCTCGATGATCGGCGCGTCCGAGAGCGAGCGCGCGAGCTTATCCATGCCGTGGGTTCTCGCCTCCCGAGTAAAAGCCTCCGAAACGCCTCAGAGGAGGAGCCAGAGGATCACGGTGAGCACGACCGTGATCAACAGGACCGTCGTCCCGATCGACGCCCGTAGCCGGAGCGTCGACGGCTTTCGCTCTCCCACCGCCGCCCCGCCGTCGGGCCGACGCTCCGCGGTCGGCCCGAGCCGCTGGGTGTCGACGAGCCAGTTCGGCAGCCTCCGGCCGACACGCCTGACCGCGAGGACGGGGTTGTTCCCGACCCAGTAGCAGCTGGTGACGAGCGAGACGGCGAGCGCGTCGACCGCCCGGTAGAGGTCGGTGACCGCGAACATCGTCCCCCGCCCGAGCGTGAAGGTCGCCGGGTTGAGGACGACCTCCATATCGGGGATGTCGCCGAGCCCGGAGAGCGGCTTTCGGACCAGGGCGAAGCCGACGACCGACACGACCAGCAGCGTGAGCGCGTCGGTCAGGTGACCGATGCTGTAGGGGGCGACTTGCCCCTCGCCGATCACCTCGGGCCCGAACGGCAGCAGCTCGACGAGCCCCTGCCACCAGACGCCGAAGACGATACAGGCAGCCGCGACCGCGAGCATCGCGGCCGACTGGCCGGGATTCGCGTCGGGTACGGAGATGGAGCTCTCGCCGTGGAGGAAGGTGTAGTAGCCGAGCTTGATGAACGAGAGGAAGGTGCCGATCGCCCCGATCATCAGGAGCCAGTAGAGCGCGAGGTACTCCGAGGAGCCGTAGTAGGTGGGGTTCGCGGCGTCGAAGACCATCCCTTTACTGATGAAGCCGTTGAAGCCCGGGAGCGCGACGATCGAGAACGCCCCGATCGCGTACGCCGTGGCCGTGATCGGCATCTCCCGCCAGAGCCCCCCGAGCTCGTACAGGTCGTTCTCGCCGGTTCGGTAGATGACGACCCCGATCGCCATGAACAGCAGGCTCTTGTAGAGGACGTTGTTGAAGAGGTGGCCCATCGCACCGGAGACGGCGATCGCCGTCCCGATCCCGATCCCGGCGACCATGTAGCCGAGCTGGGCTTGGATGTGATAGGAGAGCAGCGCGCGCATGTCGTGCTGGAGCAGCGCGAAGACGACGCCGTAGACCGCCATCAGCCCGCCCATGTAGGCGAGAAAGAGGTTACCCTCGGGGAACGCCCGGTAGAGGACGTACGCGCTGGTCTTCGTGGTGTAGGCCGCGAGGAAGACCGAGGCGGCGAAGTGTGGCCGCGGGTAGGTGTCGGGTAGCCAGGTGTGGAGCCCGATGAACGCGACGTTGACGCCGATCCCGAGCGCGGCGAGCAGCGCCGGGATCCCGGGGGCGATACCCGCCGCACCCTCGCCGTAGGTGAAGGTGCCGACCTCGGCGAAGTGCCAGACGACGGCGAAGAGCACGAGACTGCCGCCGATCCCGTGGGCGATGGCGTACCGATAGCCCGCGCGCACGGCGTCGCCGCCGTAGTGCCAGACGAGCAGCGTCGAGGTGACCGCCATGACCTCCCAGTAGAAGACGAGGACGAGCCAGTCCCCCGCGAACGCCGCCCCGAGCGAGGAGGCGACGTAGGCGAGCGCGAACGCCGCCATCGTCTTCGACGCCTCGCTGGAGTGGGCGAACAGCACCGCACCCGCCCCGAGAAAGCCCATGACGAAGCCGAGCATCGCGGTGAACTCGTCGACCAGGAACGGGGTGGCCTCGAAGCCGAGGAACGTCGTCTCCAGGTAGGTGCCGTACGGGATCGAGAGCGAGAGGACGGCGACGGCGACGAGCGAGAGCGCCCCCAGACCGAAGCCGACCGTCCGGGGGAGGACGAGCACGAGCAGCGCCGCCGCGAAGACGAGCAGTGGCGGGTACAGGAGGGCGAGCGCCTCGGTCATAGTACCGCCTCCCCGGTCACGCCCTCGACGATGTAGACCGCCAGGTCGAGGAAGACGGCGAGGTCGGGGACGATCCCCAGGAGGACCGCCCCGGTGACGATCACGGCGATCGGCATGAGCATGAGCCAGGTGCTCTCCTCCCTGATCGGCGTCCGCTTCCAGCCGCCCGGCGGCGCGCCGCCGTGGTGGTGGTCGTCGTGGGCGTCGTGGTCCTCGTCGGTGTGATCGCTCGGGTGCATATCGACCGCGTAGGCGGGTTCGTGATCGTCACCCTCGTGACCGCCGTCTGTGACGGCGTGTGCGTGGTCGTCGTCGAAGTAGGACTCGCGCTGGCCGCCCACCGGGTACTCCAAGAGCGGCTTCGCGTCGTGGCGCTCTTCGGTCTCGAAGAAGGCGGTGTAGACGACCGGCCAGAGGTAGGCGATGTTCAGGATACCGGAGACGATGAGCGCGAGCGCGAAGATCGAGAGGCCGGCCTCGAGCCCGCCGATCAGGAGGTAGAACTTGCTGACGAAGCCAGCTAAGAGAGGAATGCCGGCCATGCTCGCCGCGCCGAGGGCGAACGCGCCCATGGTGAGCGGCATCCGTTTCCCGATGCCGGCCATCTCGCTGACGTAATCCGTGTGGGTCTCGACGTGGACCGCACCCGCACAGAAGAAGAGCGTGAGCTTCCCGAAGGCGTGGGCGGGGATGTGGAGCAGTGCGCCCACCAGGGCGATCGGGTGTAGCATCGAGAGCCCGAGCACGATGTAGGAGAGCTGTGCGGTCGTCGAGTAGGCGAGTCTGCGTTTCAGGTGGTCCTTTCTGAGCGCGATGACGCTCGCGGCGACGAGCGTGAACGCCGCGAGCGCCGCGAGCGGGACGTTCACCCCGAGTTCGCCGGTGAGTTCCGGGCCGAAGGTGTCGAGGATGACCCGAGCGACGCCGAAGGCACCCGATTTGACGACCGCCACCGCGTGGAGCAGTCCGGAGACCGGCGTCGGAGCGACCATCGCGTCGGCCAGCCAGGAGTGAAGCGGCATCACCGCGGCCTTCACGCCGAAGCCGGCAGCGAGGAGGAAGAAGCCGATCGAGGCGGCGAGCGGGTCGGTCGCGGCCGCTTCGGCGAGCGCCTCGATCCCACCCGTCTCGAAGGCGACGGTCGCCTCGCCCACGCCCGCGGTGAGCCAGTAGACGAGCACCGTACCGGCGAGGAGGAAGACCCCGCCGCCGAAGAACGTGTAGAAGAGGTACTTCCGTCCCGCGATACGGGCCTCGTCGTCCTCGTTGTGGGCGACCAGCGGGTAGGTGACCAGCGAGAGCAGCTCGTAGAAGATGAAGATCGTCACGAGGTTGCCCGCGAAGGCGATGCCCATCGCGGTCGAGAGGCTGGCGGCGAACGAGGCGAAGAATCGGGTCTGGCCGTGTTCGTTCAGCCCGCGCATGTAGCCCGTCGCGTAGAACGAGGTGAAGATCCAGAGGAAGCTCGCGAGCAGCGCGAAGAGCATCCCCAGCGGGTCCGCCCGCAGCGAGAAGTCGATCCCGGCGACGAACTCGTATCCCGTCGCCTCGACGAAGCTCCACTCGTAGACGGTCCCGGCCATGACGCCCGGGAGCATCGAGAGGACGATCCCGAACTTCGAGAGCGCGGCGAGCACCGACCAGCCCTCACGGACGTTCGGGTAGCGATACGACGCGACGATCAGGGCGACCGCGAGCGCGGAGACGAGCACCGCGGCGAGCGGTCTGATATCCGTGATGACTTCGCTCATGAGAACACCTCCGAGACGAACGGATCGAACAGCTCGTTGAACGTCCCCCCGGCGAAGCCGAGGGCCACGGCGAGGACGGCGGCGCCGACGGCGAGGCCGATCATCCCGAGCGAGACGGGGTCGGCCTCGTCGAGCGTCCCGACGAGGACGCCCTCACCGCCGTCGGTCGCGACGGCGTGTGATGCGGGCGCGCCCGTCGCATGGGTGAAGAACATCTTCTCCAGCAGGCGGGCGACGTAACCGAGGGTGAGCATCGTGCTGAGGAAGATCACCGCGGCGACCGGCCAGAGTTCGGCCTCGACCGACCCGACCGCGATGTACCACTTGCCGATGAAGCCGACGGAGGGCGGGATGCCGATCAGCGCGATTCCCAACACCGCGGTCGCGCTGGCGACGGCCGGCCGGTGGGCGAACAGCCCCGCGTACTCGTCGACCTTTCGAGCGCCGTAGCCGGCGGCGACGATCCCCGCACAGACGAACAGCCCGGCTTTCATGATCCCGTGGCCGACCAGGTGGACGAGCGCGCCGACGAGCGCGGTCTCCGTGAGCAGGCCGTAGGCGGCGACGATCAGGCCGAACTGCGAGACCGAGGAGAACGCGAGCATCCGTTTCACGTCCACCTGGATCACCGCGAGCAGGCTGCCCGCGACGACGCTCACCGAGCCGACGGTGACGACGATCTCCTGGAGGTAGGGCGTCGTAGCGACGAACTCGACGGTGTAGACGCCGAAGATCACCCGCGCGAGCGCGTAGGCCGAGACCGTCGAGACGAGCGCCGCGATCATCGGCGTCACCCCGTCGGGGGCGTGCTGGTAGGCGTCGGGCTGCCAGGTGTGTAACGGCCACTGGGCGACCTTGATCGCGAAGCCGACGAACATGAAGGCGAAGGCCATCCGTACGAGGGGGTCGTCGTAGCCCGCCTCGGGGATCGCCGTCGCGAGGTCGATCATGTTCAGCGTGCCCGTCGCGAGGAAGACGAAGCCGACGCCGACGAGGTAGAGCGAGGCCCCCACGGTGCCGATGATGAGGTACTTGAGCGCGGCGACCGCCGCCTCCGCGCCGTCGGACTTCGCGATCAGGCCGTAGGTCGCGATGCCGGTGATCTCCAAGAAGACGAAGAGGTTGAAGACGTCGCCGGTGAGGCTGATCCCCATCAGCCCGCCGACGAGGAGCAGGTAGCCGCTGTAGAACGTGTTCCCGCGCGGGCCGCCGTGGCGGGTGTAGGCGAGGGTCGCGAGCGAGACCGCCGCGATCAGGAGCACGACGATCGTCGAGAGCTCGTCAGCGACGAGCGCGATCCCGACCGGCTGGTCGAACCCGCCCAGGTTGTGGATCACCTGGACGCGCTCGCCGACCCCGTAGACCGCGTTCGTGACCGGAAGCGCGAGCGCGAAGACGATGCCACAGACCGCGGTGGCGCAGGCCCAGCCAACGTCGTCGTAGCGGAGGCCGAGCGCGAGCGGGAGCGTCGCCCCGAGGATCGGGACGATCACGAGCAGCGCGGGAAGCAGTTCGAGGGCCGTCGGACTACTCATCGATGCGCACCTCCCGCAGGGTCTCCTCGTTCATCGTGCCGTACTCGGTGTAGATCCGGATGATCAGCGCGAGTCCGACCGCCGTGAGGCTGATCCCGACGACGATCGCGGTGAGGACGATCACGTGCGGGAGCGGGCTCGCGACCGCGAGTTCGCCCGGCGTCGCCTCGGTCGGGACGACCGGCGAGCCCCCACCCTCGACGTAGGCCGTCGCGACGAAGAAGAGGAAGACAGCGGTCTGAAAGAGGTTCATCCCGATGACCTTCTTCACGAGATTGGGGCTCGCGATCATCATGTAGAGCCCGATCGAGAGCAGGACGAAGACCGTCGCGTAGGCATAGCGCGTGAGGAAGGTCTCCACGAGCGCGGGGGCGAACGTGACGTCCGCGAGGCCCGCGAGGACCGGGGTGGCCACGGGTGTGAGCGTGTCGATCACGCCTCCTCACCCTCCCGGTGGAGCCCGGCGGCCGTCGCGAAGAAGAGGCCGATGAAGACCCCGGCGACGATCAGCGCGATCCCGCCCACCTCGATCGCCTCCATCCCCCACTTCGTCCCGTCGGGGATCCCCAGGATCGTCTCGAACAGTCGGTACTCGAGGAAGGCACCCCCGAGGGCCATCGTGGCGAGGCCCACGCCGATGAAGATGGCGACCCCGCCGGCGACCAGTCCGGTGACGACGGAGTTCCGCAGCCACTCGCGGGTCGGCTCGATGCCGAAGGCGAACGCGAGCATCAGGATCGTCACGCCGATGATCGCCCCGCCCTGGAAGCTCCCGCCGGGGGTGTCCGCGCCGTGCAGCGAGAGGAACAGGCCGTACGTGAGTGCGAAGGGCGCGACGAGCCTGACCGCGGTGAGGATCACCTGGCTCTCGACGTAGGTGTCGTCGAAGGCCTCGCCTCGCTCCATCGACCGGTCGGCGCGGGCCATCAGGCGAACACCTCCCGGTTGAGCACGAGCAGCGTGGCCATCCCGGCGGCGAAGACGACGACCGCCTCGCCGAAGGTGTCGAAGCCTCGGTAGGCCGCGAGCACCGCGGTGACGGCGTTCTGGACGCCGGTGTCGTCGTACGTGTGCTGGATGTAGTACTGGGTGACGTCGGGGTTCGACCAGACCGGCGCGGCCGGGTCGCCCACCGCTGGTGCGTCGGGGACCGTCGTGAGCAACACGAGCGCGAGCGCGCTGACGGCGATCAGGCCGGGTACGTGGATCTCCTCGAAGAGGTCGTCGCTCGCGGGTCGACTCGTCTTCGCGATCGTCAGCAGCAGGAGGATCGAGGTGACGCCGGCGCCGATCGCCGCCTCGGTCATCGCCACGTCGGGTGCCAGGAGCACCGTATAGAGGATCGCCATCCCGAGGCTGTAGGCGGCGAAGACGATGATCGCCGACAGCACGTCGCGAAAGAGCGCCGTCGCGACGGCGGTGACGAAGACGAAGACGACCAGCGTGCCCTCGAGCGGGGTCACCGCTCTTCACCCCCGTCGGTCCGGGAGTCGTCGACGGTCCAGGGTTCGACCCCCGACTCCGAGGCGGCCCGGGCGATGGCGTGGGCCGCGGTCGGGTTCGTGATGAAGACGAAAAAGAGCAACAGGACGGTGTAGACCGTCGCGCTCTGCCAGCCGAGCGCGAGCGCGACGGCCGCGAGCGCGAGGCCCGCGCCGAGCGTGTCGGTCTGGGAGGCGGTGTGCGCTCTGGCGTAGACGTCTGGCAGCCGCAGGACCCCCACCGCGGAGACGAGCGTGAAGAACAGCCCGCCCACGAGGAGGGCGATGACCGCCCAGAACCGGAGCGTCTCGATCACAGCACACCACCCCGCTCGACGGTGAACTTCGAGATGGCGACGGCCATCATGAAGTTGAGCAGCGCGTAGATCAGCGCGATGTCGAGGAACCAGGGCTGGTCGAGGCCCGCCGCGAGCAGCGCG
>SKWB01000119.1 GCA_007129135.1 Halococcaceae archaeon
CCTCGACCAGCTCGCCGCGGCGTTCAACGCGGTCGCCGGCGAGGACGAGGAGACGCTCGCCACCGCGCCGAACCGCACGAGCGCTCGCCGGATCGACCAGACCTCCGCGGCGCGGGATCCGCGGCTCTCCTGGCAGGCGCTCGACGAGTAGTTCACAACTCGACCCCCGAAATCAGGGGCTATTTTAGCAAGCTTTAGTATTCTATCGCCGCTCTCTTGTCACATGGCAGTCGTCAGCGTCTCGATGCCGGAGGAGTTGCTCGAACGGATCGACGAGTTCGCGACCGACCACGGCTACACCGGCCGGAGCGAAGTCGTCAGGGAGGCCTCGCGGAACCTCCTCGGGGAGTTCAAGGACAGGGAACTGGAGGACCACGACCTGATGGGCGTCGTCACCGTCCTCTTCGACTACGAGACGACCAGCGTCGAAGAGCGCATGATGCGGCTCCGTCACGAACACGAGGAACTCGTCACCTCGAACTTCCACAGCCACGTCGGCGACCGGTACTGTATGGAGCTGTTCATCCTCGAGGGCGACCTGGAGGGGATCTCCGAGTTCGTCGGCAAGATCCGGGCGACGAGCGACATCCTCACCGTCGACTACTCCGTGATCCCGGTCGACGACTTCACCGCCGCGCTCGCTCGGTAGGGAACCCCCGACCCGCACACGAAGCAGTAGCCGGCGTTAGCTCTCGATTCGTCCTTTCGAGCGAGTAGCGACGTGGTTCGAGGTTCGCCGACGCAGGAGGGATCGCTACGAGGCACGGATTTCCTATCGTGGAACGCAGTTTACGAGTGAGGGAGAGGAGCTCTTTATTTAGCCGCCGATGGTCCGTCTACACTCGCTCCCGACGGCCTCTCGGTCTTGAATCCAGCCGTCCGACCGCATCGGACGACGTGAGGGGTCAGTTCGACGGGACACGTCGGAGAGGACCCGCGACGGACGCCCGAGACGAGAGAACTGCTCGATAGAACCCGCTGAACCGACCTCGACCGCCCGGGTGCGATCGCTCTGTCCTACCGTGGAGTAGAAGAGACCGGAGAACGGGACCGACCGTCGCTTTCGTCGCTAGAGCATGGTCGCTCCGAACGATCTGACCGGTGAGACGTGGTCGAACCTACACCGTGCTCGAGTCGATCCCGTTGATCGTCACGAAGCCGTAGTCGCAGTCGGGGCAGTGCCACTTGATCTTCTCGCCGAGGTGGACCCGGGTGCTCGCCGCCCGGTAGAACGTCAGGGTATCCTCACACTCCGGACAGTCGTGATCGAGCTCTTGTGCCATACCCACGGTGCGCGACGCCGTGGTTTATCGGTACTGGTTCCCGGTCCACTCGGCTACGATCTCCGATACACCGATTACCACGATACAGAGTTTAGCCGCATCGTCCGAGCGTCTCGAGGAGCGCCCGCTCGAAACGCGCCCCGTCGGCTTCCCTGATCAGTTCGACCCGCGAGTCGAGCGTCGTGCCCGACTCGTCGACGACGAGCGCGCCGCGGGTGAGCCCCTCGCGTTCGTCGACGGCCACGCCGACCGTCGTGGAGTCGATCACGAGATCCGGATCGAGGAGGGAGGCGACGGTGAGTGCGTCGGGAATCGCTGCCTCGTCCGTCCCTTTCAGGTCCCTGCTGTGTGCCCGAACGCGGGCGAGCGCGGCAGCGAAGAAGCGAGCGAGCGGCGTATTGAGCTCCCGGACCCGGTCGAAGAACTCGGCGTCGACCGTACCGTCGCGAACGCAGACGCCCCAGTCGACCAGCGTGTGCTCCAGGCGGGAACAGACCATGTGTGCGGCGTCGGGGTCGGCCCAGAAGTTGAACTCGGCGGCGGGGGTGACGTTGCCGGGCGCGAACGCCGACCCACCCATGATCCAGACCTCGTCGAGCAGGTCCGGGAACTCCGGTTCGCGCGCGAGCGCGAGCGCGACGTTCGTGAGCGGTGCGAGACAGACGAGGGTGAACTCCCCCGGGTTCTCCCTCGCGCTCCGTACGAGATAGTCGACGGCGTGTTCGTCGGCGGAGGCGACGTCGGTCGTCGGGGCGAGCTCACCCAGTCCGCTCTCGCCGTGGACCTCGTCGGCGTACTCGTGGTCCTTGAGAAGCGGGGTGCGCGCGCCCTCGTGGACCGGAACGTCGACCCCCGCCAACGCGAGCGTGTGTTTCGCGTTCTCGACCTGCTGATCGAACGGGGCGTTTCCCGCACAGACCGTCACGCCCTCTATCGTCGCGCCCTCCGATGCTGCGGCGAGGAGGAGGGCCACGGCGTCGTCGCTCGCGGTGTCGGTGTCGACGAGGAGACGTCGGTCGGGGGTCATGCCCTCCCCGCGAACCGAACCGATAAAAGCTCTGGGGTCAGCCTCGATCCGCCTCGAGCGTCGTTCGAGGGCTGACCGAACCGGTCTGGGCGTAGACGCCACAGACGAGGATGCCGCCGGCGATCAGGGGGATCACCGCACAGGCGATATAGATCGGCGCGAAACCGATCGTCTCGACCAGCGGGAGCGAGAGCATCGGGCCGAGACCGCCGCCGATGTCGCCGAAGACGTTGTTCGTCCCCATCGCCCGGCCCATCCGCTCGTCGGGGGTGAGATCGGCCAGTAACGCGATCAGCGGGCCGCTCGTCCCGCCCTGTCCCATGCCGATGAAGACGCAGGCGAGCGCGAGGGTCCCGAGCGAGGACGCCCGTGCGAGCAGGACGAAACCGACGAACGAGGTACCGATGAATACGAGAAGTACGGGGACTCGTGCACGCATCCGATCGCTCACCATCCCCCCGACGAGCATGAACCCCGACGCGGAGATGACCGTCACGGCCATGAAGATACCCGAAGAACCCTGCGAGCCGAAGGCGGGCGTCGAGAACCCGGCGACCGTGAGCGCGGGGACCGTGAGGTCGTTCGCGTCGAGAAAGAGCACGAGCGTCGCGAACAGCGCGCCGATGTAGGCGAAGTAGAGCCCGAAGTTGACGAGACCGACGGTGAGCGCGGGGATCGTTCGTTCGATCTCCCACGGCTTGACCGCCTTTCGCTCGCCGTCGACGTGGGTCTCTGGAACGGTGAGGTAGGCGAGCGCGCTCGCGAGGAGGGCGAAGGCGGCGGCGACAGCGAACGCCTCGACGATGCCGGCGAGTTCGCTCACGACCCCACCGAGGACGAGTCCCGAGGGGAAACCGAGGGTCATCCCGCCACGGACGACGCCCATGTTCGTCCCCATCGAGTCGCCCTCGCTCACGTCCGCGGCGATCGTGTACGCGGTCGCGAAGACGAGCGCGCTGCCGAGCCCCCAGAGGATCCGCGCGAGCATGAACCAGACCGCCGGTGCGTCCGACCACATCGCGACGATGTAGCCGAGGGTCGCGACCCCCTCGACGAACAGCCCGATCACGAACGGCTTCCGGGTGCCGACACGATCGACCAGCGCGCCCGCGGGAGCGTTCGCGAGGATACGAGCGAAACGGTTCGCGCTCAGGATCAGCCCCACGAGGAAGGCGGAGATGCCGAGGACGGCACCCAGGTTGGGGAGGATCGGGAAGACGACGCCGCCGCCGAAACCGACGAAGAACGTGCTCAGGATGACCGCCAGAACGACCGGCTGTGGCCGTCTCACCGGGCCACCGCTCCATTCGTTCGTCCGAGTCCCGGACTCTCTCGCATATTTCGACTCGTAGTATCAGGAGTGATAAAGCGCTTGTCGACTCGGCACGGGTCGCCGGCTACATAGGCCTAAGTCGGTCCGATCCGTTCTCGGCCTGTGAAGATCTACACCGGCCGTGGCGACGAGGGGATGACCGACCTGAAGAACATGCGGCGGGTCTCGAAGACCAGTTCGCGCATCGAGGCCTACGGGACCGTCGACGAACTGAACGCGCTGGTCGGGACGGTCCGTCCGACCGGCCAGGACGACCTCGACGACTGCCTCCGCGAGATACAGAACCACCTCCACGTCGTGCAGGCGGACCTCGCGAACCCGGATCCGGAGGAGGACGACCCGCAGGTCCGCGAGGACCACGTCGAGACGCTCGAAGGCTGGATCGACGCGTACGACGAGGAGCTAGACCCCCTGACGAGGTTCGTCCTGCCCGGCGGGAGCGAGGCCGGCGCGGCGCTGCACCACGCCCGGGCGGTCTCACGGCGTGCCGAACGGCGTGCGGTCGCGCTGGCCGTCGACGACCCGATCAACGAGCTGGCGGTGGTCTACCTCAACCGGCTCTCGGACCTGCTGTTCACGCTCGGCCGAGCGGCCAACGCCCGCGACGGCGAACCCGAGGAGAGCCCGACCTACTGATCGTCCGGCTCGGGCCAGAAAGAATATATAAGAAGATCGGATAGGACTGGTGTATGCCAGATCACTTCAGAGATGCTGCGTACTATCTCAAGCGAGCAGGCGAGCACACGAAACTCGGGATCGAAGAACGGTTCCGCCCGATCGAGGCACGGATCGCAGGCTTCCTCGGTCGTGCGCCGGAGCCGGAACCGGAGTCCGAACCGGAACCGCGCGGTATACGGGCGGTGACGCGACGGGTGAGAGCGATCGAGAAGCACCCGGCGATCGAAGGTGCCAGAGCCCGCGTCGAGCGGCGCCGCGAGCGACCCCCGGCCTGACCCGTCCCACGGACCGTGCAACCGTCCCTCCTACTGACATCCTAGAGGGTCCGGTGATGCCCTCTTACAGTGCGTATTAATGCGAGTGAGAAGGTACAGTATATCAAGATAGCCTTATATTGCTGGACGGATCTACAGTCGTGTAACGATGAACTGCACCAACTGCGACACGACGCTCGCGATCGTCCAGGGCTACGAGACCTGTCCCGACTGCGGCTACGTCCTCCCGCTCGGGGGATCGGAGGCGGTCGCCCCCCACGCGGACTGAACGAAGGTAATTCTTAAGTCCGGCGCGGAGAGAGGTGAGAGGGAGGGTCGGTGGTCTAGTCTGGCTATGACACCTCCTTCACACGGAGGAGATCGGCGGTTCGAATCCG
>SKWB01000023.1 GCA_007129135.1 Halococcaceae archaeon
CGAAAGGGTTTGGAATGATATGGTTTCACTCTGGAGCCGGCAACGTCGTTTACAAATTCGGGGTACCGATCGACTTCCTGATGCAACCGAGGTTCGAATCATCGAGACGAAGGCAAGCCAAAAATCACGGTGAGAACTCCCTCGGAACGGTTAGAAATGGGGCAGGTAACTCTCTATTAGTCCAAAGTCCGGGTTCTCGATTCGAGAAAGCGACAGCGAACCTGAGTACACGTTCTACGGACTGATTTGTGAATTTTTTATTCCGTTGGTTTGATTACGTAGTTAGAACCCGATCCCAGCCCGATTTCACCCTGGGGTTTCGCCTCGGTCGGAGAGGGTCGTGCACGTTTTCTGGAGTATTCACACCTGCACACGGCTGGGATTCGATATATCCTCATACGGTTTATTGCTACGTGCTCCTCCCGGATCGCGACCAACCCTGGATCAGCGTTGGACCGGCCCGAACGACGGTTACGAGCCTCTACTCCGTCATCGGCACACTCGCCACCGAGACCGGAATCGCTCCCGTCTCCGGCGGGTTGATCCCCCGATAGTGTGCCGTTCCGGACGCCACTCGACCGTTTCACCCTCTAGACGCTCGCGAACGGGGGTACGCCCCTCGCGTTTCCCCCGGGCCAGCGGGTCGTGGGCGTCGGATAGCTCGGCGGTTCGGTGCTGGATGGCAACCGGATCAACCCGGACGGGACGCTATCCGTGCTCCTCTCGGGGCTAACGCGGCCACCGCCGTCTGTACGGCTGGTGTTCATCGGAAGAGAGTGCCTACCGAGAGCCTACGACGAGCTCGGGATGGCGCTCGCCGTAGCGAGCGGACTCGCGCTCGACACCGATTCGATCCGGGCACTGACTTAGTCAGCGGGGCCGACGTTCGTCTTCGCGCTGCCCGGGACGGCGAGCTCCGCTGGTCGCAGTCCACGTGTCCTGCTCGGATTTCCCAGGTGCCTCACTCGGGGGACGTGGCTCTCGGAAATCGGCGTCGTGCCGCGCCGACCCCGGTGTCCCAGTCCGATCGATGTGAGGGGAGCCGAACACCGGTTCGAAGCGGCTGTTCGCTAGCTTGGGCCGACTTCATCCTGACGAGCGATGACGGCCCGTAAATCAAATGCTGCGATACAGAATCCGGCCCACGCGGCACACGAGTCCAGTGGTCGGTGCGGACCTCGAGTACGAAACCACTGGGGAGAACGATTAGAAGCGACCGAGAGGGTCCACTACGGTCTGCTGTACGCCAGTTCCGGGGAAGCGGCGACCCTCCAAGGTCTCCCAGTTGGCCGATCTGACAGACCGCATGAGTCGACCCGACCGCTCCGCGGGTTCGTTCGGATCGCCCTCGGTCGGTAGCTACGCCGGCGACTCAGATGTCGTGTGAGAACGTCCCGTCCGAGAAGGCGAGCGGTTCGAGCGGGCCGACCGTCACGTCGTCGCGGCCGCGAAGCTCCGAGGCCACCGGCTCCGAGACGAGTAGCGTATCCGGCTCCATCGTGCTCGCGATCCGGGCGACTCGGAGTTCGCCTGGCGACGCGACGCCGGTCATCGAACAGGAGAGAATCAGCGCCGTGGCGTCGTCGGGTACGACGAACGGGACGTTCGCCCGGCGCGGCTCGCCGCTGGTGATGATGTTGATGTACATGTCCTCGAAATCGATCTCCTCTATGACCCCCCGGTGGAGGAAGTCGGCGAGGCCGATCCCGATCGCGTTCCCGTGGGAGGCCTCGGAGACCGAGCGGGCGTAGACCCTGGTGATCGAGGGTGACTCCGGCTCCGACTCGCCGTGGAAGTAGTACCGCCCGAGGACGTTCGTGTCCATTCCGGTACCCGATTTGTCCTTCCCGAGTTCGTCGACGACGAGCAGGTCCAGATCGTCGACGGGGAGGCTCGGGAACTCCTCACGCGCGAGGTCCAACAGCTCCGGTTCGCGTGTGGGGATGGCCTCGGCGTTCACCCCCTCGACGTGCGCCGCGCGGTGGTCTGCGTTCTCGACGAGCGCGATCCCGCCGACGATCGGCGTCGTCTCGAGGAGGACGCCCGTTCGGTCCTGGATGACCGTCGCGAAGTCGGTCGCGATGGCCGCGTTGTGTAGCGACTCGGCTCCCCGGTGTTTCCCGAGGCCGATGACCGCTATCTTCGAGAGCCCGCTCTCGATCGGTCCGTGGAAGTCGGTGTGTGGTTTGACCCGGTTCGCCAGGAGCACCGCGTCGGCCTCGAGCGCGTCCCGGGCTGCGTAGACGGGTCGCCCGAGGTCGTCCTCGCCGACGGCCTCGACCGCCATCGACGACCTGATCTCACAGCCCATCGACTCGGGGGTGATCCCGAGCGCGGCGAGCGCCTCGACCTGACCCTCGGCGGTCGCGCCGCCGTGGCTCCCCATCGCCGGGAGGACGAACGGCTCGTAACCCCGCGCGGCGAGTTCATCCACCGCCGTCGCGAGGACGGTCGGCATGTCCGCTATCCCTCGACTGCCCGCGGTGATCCCGACCTCCGCACCCCGAGAGAGCGTCTCGAACGCGTCGATCGAACCGACCGCCCGTCGGGTGGCCCCCTCGAGGTCGTCGACCGACCGCACCTCGCGCGTCCGCTCTACGGCGGCGAATCGGGGGAGGTCCGCCACGGTGACGTCCCCACCCGAGCGAAGGGCGTCGGCGTCTGGGAACTCTACGTTCACGTTCGCCTCGAACGGCGGCCCGCATCAAAAAGCTCTCCCTCGCTCGTGTCGGTACGACGCCGTTCCCTACTCCTCGCCCTCGCTCATGACGGTGACGATGGGGCGGTCGCTCTCTAAGAGGACCGACTGTGTCACGCTGCCGAAGATCGCCTTTCCGGTCGGCGACCGTTTCCGTCCCCCGATCACGACGAACCGGGCGTCGGACCGTTCCGCCCGCTTGAGGAGCTCCTCGACCGGCTCCCCGACCTTGCCGATCGGGGTGACCGCGGACCGGTCACGACCCTCGAGTGTCGCTCTCACGAGCGCCCTCGCGACGCCCGCCGCGCTGTCCTCGTGCTGACGGATCGAGTAGTCGGAGAACTCGCTCGTCCCCTTCAACGAGCGCTGGTACCGCTTGAACTCGTCTTTCGGTGCGACGTGGAGCACCTCGAGCGGTAGCTCGTACGTCACGGCCAGGTCGTAGCCGACCTCGATCACCGCGTTCGAGCGCTCGCTCCCGTCGACCGCCACCAGGATCGTCATAGCCACAGGGTACCCTCGTCGGGGCTTAACGGTTCTGACTTCCACAGCGCCGACCGCGCCGCGACCGGGTCAGAAATGGCCCATCTTGTCCCGTCGGTAGAGGTCGATGCTGCTCACGACGTTCGGTGGTCGCTGCCGGATCGCGAACGAGATCGCCTCCGCGACCTCGACCGGTTCGGTCACCTCGCCGGGCTCGAACTCCTCTGCGAGCGCCGTTCCCTCCTCGTCGCCGAACTCGGTACGGACCTCGGTCGGGTTGACCGTCGTCACGGCGACCCCCTCCGCCCCCAGGCTGGCCTCCAGGCTCAGCGCGAACCCCCGCGTCCACCACTTCGTCGCCGCGTAGATCGGGTTGTGTGGCCGCGGGTACTGCCCGGAGAAGCTCCCGAGGAAGACGAGCGTCCCCTCGGTCTCCCGGAGGTGGGGGATCGCCGCCCTCGCGGTGAAGAACATCCCGTCGACGTTGACGGCGGTCATCCGCCGGTAGACCTCCGTAGACATCTCCTCGACGGGGAGGTCGATGCCGAGACCCGCGTTGGCGACGACCGCGTCGAGGCGGCCGAACCTCTCGGTCGTTCGCTCGAACGCCTCCTCGACCTCCGCCTCCGCAGTCACGTCCGTCGGGACGACGAGCGTCTCGACGTCGTGGTTCTCCTCGATCTCCGAGGCGAGCGCCTCCAGACGCCCCTCTCGGCGAGCGGCGAGCGTCAGATCGGCCCCGTCCGAAGCGAGGACCCGTGCGGTCGCCCGCCCGATGCCCGAACTCGCCCCCGTCACCAGCGCCGCTCGTCCGTCGAGACGCTCCCGGATCGTGTGTCTCTCCCGTCTGTCCATACGCCGCCTTCGAAGACCGCCAACATAGCCGTTCGCACACCGGACACCGGAACTGGAACCGATCGTTCCCCGGGTGGATACCCCTCGATTCACCGTTCCACGGGGACCGACCCGCCGGAGTCGACGCTCTCGTATATCGCCTTCACGGTCGCCATGTCGACGAGGCCGTGCTCGCCGTCGGGATGTGGGCGCTCTCCGGAGAGGACGCAGCCCGCGAAGTACTCGAACTCCTCTTCCATCTGGTCGACCCGCTCGACCGGGTGCGAGGCGGTCGTTCCGGCGCGCGAGAGGGTGAGCGAGCGCTGCTGGCGGTTGTAGAACGCGGGGTCGAGTTCGATCTCGCCCTCGGTGCCGGTGACCCGGAGGAAGCTCGAGTGGTGGGCGTTCTGGCTCGCCGAGCAGGCCGCGCGGACGCCCGAGTCGAACTCGACGGTGAAGACCGCGGCCTCGTCGGGGACCTCCGCGAACGCGTCGGTCTCGCCGCCCGCGCTCGCCAGGACCGCGACCGGGTCGGCGTCGAGGACGAACCGTGCGGTGTTGATCGGGTAGACCCCCAGGTCCATCACCGAACTCCCGTAGCCGGCGAGGTCGGGGTCCAGCCGCCACTGGTCGGGATCGGGGATCACCTCGAGCAGCACCTGCGACATGTGGCCGTGGACGAGCACCGGATCGCCGACGAAGCCGTCCGCGATCAGCTCACGCATCCGCCTGACCGCCGGTTCGGTCTGCATCCGGTAGGCGACCATCAGCGGGACGTCGTGGTCGGCACAGACCTCGACGATCCGTTCGGCGCGTTCGAGGCTCGCCTCCATCGGCTTCTCACAGAGCACGGCCTTCCCGAGTTCGGCCGCGGTCTCGACGTAGGGCAGGTGGAGGGCGTTGGGGGTACAGACGTAGACGGCGTCGTAGGCGTCGGCGGCGACGCC
>SKWB01000127.1 GCA_007129135.1 Halococcaceae archaeon
GAGCGGGAAGGAGGCCATATCCCAGCCGGCGTCGCGCATCTCGCGCATCTGGTCGATCGAGAGCCGGCCCCCGACGTTCACGGTGGGTGGAACGATCCCGATGACCCCCTGGAGATCGCGCTCTTCCATGAGGTCGAACAGCGTCGTGTAGTGGGACTCGAAGCCGCCGTCGAAGGTCAGGATCACCTGGCCGTTGTCTGCTGCCGGCGTCGTCCGCAGGTCGTCGACGTGGAACCGGACGGTCTCGTCGATGTCGCCGTCGTCGTCGGCCTCCCCGTCGCTCGCGGCGGCGTCGACCCAGATCCGCATCTCGTTGATGTCGCCGAACGACGGCTCGCCGCGGTCCTGGGTGTAGCCGACGTCCATGCGCATCCAGCCGTCGAGGTCCCGGGGGATGCGCCGTCTGGTGACCACGCTGTCGCTCGAGTAGGGTGCGAGGAGTTCGACGTTGACCCGACCGCCCATCGGCTGGGCGAGTTTGACCGCGAACGAGACGTGCTGGCCCTCGGCGTCGAAGTCACCGAACGAACGGAAGACCCCCGCACGCTCGCCGCTACCCCGGACGAGCGCCGCCGTGTCACCG
Source organism: Halococcaceae archaeon (assembly GCA_007129135.1). Classification (GTDB taxonomy): domain Archaea; phylum Halobacteriota; class Halobacteria; order Halobacteriales; family Halalkalicoccaceae; genus Natronorarus. Next base: position 584 of record SKWB01000127.1, read on the forward strand.
ACGAGCGCCTCGTCGGAGTCGCCGTCGACGGTTCCGCTGCCGGTCATCGAGATCCACGAGTCGAGGTCCTCACTGAAGTCCGAGACCAGCGTCCCGTGGTCGATGGCGGGTGGGGTGACCTCGTCTGGCTCGTCCGGGGTCGTATCGTCGTCGTTCGTCTCCTCGGGCACGTCGTCGCCGTCGTCGTCCACGTCGACGGGGTCGGTGTCGTCCGTCGGCTCCTCCCCGTCCCAGGGCATGTCGCCGGCACAGCCTGCGAGGCCGACCGATGCGCCGGCGACCGCACCGAGGAACAGCCGTCGAGGTACTCGTCGGGTCATCACCGTTCATGCGCGACGGGAGATCTTTCTAATTGCCCACATAAAACCCGTTAGGAGAGTAATAACGGCTGAGTTATGCTATCGGTCTCGCCGATATCGTCTCTCACTCTTCGATTCGCGGAGGACTACCGAACGGAAGTGGCGTTTCGACGGGATGATCGAGAGGAGGCGTATCTCAACGCCTATGGCGTGGGAAACCCTCCGAGGGGTATGCGACAGCAGGTCCGGCCGCACGTCCCCGTGATCACCGGTCTCCTCACCGTCGTCTCGCTCGCGCTCGTCTTCGGTGCCGCCGGTGGGTTCATCCCACAGGCTGCGGTCCCCGTGGCTCCGGAGTGGGTCCTCGATGCGATCCCCCACCTCAACGTCGCGCTCAGCGTCGCCGCGATCTGTACGATCGCGCTCGGTTGGCGGGCGATCAAGCGGGGGGTGGTCGACCGACACCGGACGCTGATGCTCGCTTCGACCGGGCTCTTCGCCGCCTTCCTCGTCCTCTACCTCTATCGGCTGATCGCCGTCGGCGGCGCGGCGTCGTTTCCGGGCCCCGAGACCGTCTATCTCTACCTCTACCTCCCGGTCCTCGTGATCCACATCGGTCTCGCGATCGTCTGCATCCCGCTCGTCTACTACGCGCTCTTGCTCTCGTTCACCCACTCGGTGCGTGAGCTTCCCGAGACGAACCACCCACGGGTCGGACGCGCGGCCGCGGCGCTCTGGCTCGTCTCGTTCTCGCTCGGCATCGTCGTCTACCTGTTGCTCTATCGGGTGCCGTGGTAAGTCAGAGGAACTCGTCGACCAGATCGGAGGCGGTGATCACCGTCAGCCCACCCGCGTAGGAGTTCGACTCGAGCCGGTCGAGTTGGGAGTCGAAGTCGGAGAGGCTCATGCCGCCGTCTCCGATCGTCTCGAATCGGGGGACGACGAGCTGGTCGTGACGGTCGGCTCTGAGGATCGCCGCACGGCTGCTCTCCAAATGGTTGCCGTTGAGCACCGGGATCGTGTGCGGCGCGGTGGGCACCATTCCGGCGGAGTTCCCGCCGTAGACGAAGCCGGTCTCGTGGAGCTCGCGGACCGCTTCGAGCGTGTCGCCGTCGATCCTGTCGTGTGGCGTGAAGAAGTGTCGTGCCCCCCGCTCGAACCCGAGGTCAGTGAGCCGGTCCCTGTTCCGTTCGATGACGCGGTACTGCTCGCTCGCGCTCAGTGAGGGGAGCCGCCCGCGCTCTGAAGGAAGCGACGCGACGTCCCAGCCGGCGTCGGCCAGCTCCGAGAGCTGCGACTCGGTCATCCGCCCCTCGCGACCGATCTGGCCGGTCGAGACGGCGACGACGCCCGTCATTCCTCGCTCTTCGAGCCTCGGGAACGCCTCCTCGTACTGGGAGACGTGGGCGCCGTAGAAGGCGAGGATCGCGTGGCTCTCCCCGACGCCCTCGGTCGCCCTGAGGTCGTCGACCCAGAGTCCGACCTCGCCCGGCTCCGGCGGGACGTACTCGATGTGGAGCTCCCTGACGTCGGAGAAGTCCGGGGAGCCGACGCCCCTCGTGAGGCCGAAGTCGACCCTGATCCAGTCGTCCATCGTCGCGGGGAGCCGCCGAGAGCTGACGTGGCGCTGGTCGATCGACGGCGCGTGGAGGTCGATCTGTATCCGTCCGCCGAGCGGACCCTCCACCTTCACCGCCATCGAGAGGTGCCGTCCGGCGACGTCGAGCCCGTTCGGGAACTGCCTCACTACCCGTACCGATTCGGCGGCCTCCCGTTCGATCCGCATCGCGTGGGTCCCGGAGACGCGCTCGTCGGTGACACGGATCGCCTCGGCCCCCTCGCGACCCCGCCAGCGTGGCTCGTCGAACGCGTCGACGGCGGTCCCGTAGTCGATCGCTGGGTACCGAAAGACCGCCTCCGGCTCCTCCGTTTCCTCGGGCTCGTCGTCCTCCGCATCGTCCGTCGCTGAACCGTCGTCGTCCCGCGTGTCCGGATCCTCGGTCTCCGTCGGCGTGGGTGTGGGAGTCTCCGTCTCCGTCGGCTCGGGGTCGTCCTCGGCGCCGGTACACCCGGCCAGCCCGGCGGTCGTCGCCCCCACGAGCGCGAGGAAGGTTCGCCGCGATCTGTCGCTCATTACCCACCGCTCGCCGCTCGCGGACATTCTAATTGAGCGTATAACTCCCGTTATCCGACCCCTAACCGGTCAGTCGTCGGCCAGTGCGCTCGTCCCGATCCGCGGGCGTTCGACCTCGCGGTCCGATGCCTCGCCCTCGATACTGTAGGGGTACTCGCCGGTCACACAGCCGAGACAGAGATCCCCCCGACCGAGGCCGAGCGTCTCCGCGATGGCGTCGATCGAGAGGTACGCGAGGCTGTCGGCCTCGATCGCCTCGCCGATCTCCTCCGGTGTTCGCTCGGCCGCGACCAGCTCCTCCCTGGTCGCCATGTCGATCCCCATGTAGCAGGGTGCGACGATCGGCGGCGCACCGATCCGCATGTGGACCTCCTCCGCGCCGGCCTCCCGGAGCAGGCTCACGAGCTGTGTCGACGTCGTCCCCCGAACGACCGAGTCGTCGACGATCGTCACCGTCTGCCCCTCGACCGTCGATTCGATCGGGTTCAGCTTCAGTCGCACCGCCCGCTCGCGCTCGTCCTGCGTCGGCATGATGAACGTCCGACCCACGTAGCGGTTTTTCATCAGCCCCTCCGCGAACTCGACGCTCGCCTCGCCGTCGCGCTCCTCGCTCGCCGCCTCCGCGTAGCCCGAGGCGAACGACCGTCCCGAGTCGGGTACCGGCATCACCACGTCCGTCTCGACGCCACTCTCGGCCCAGAGCCGCCGGCCCAGTTCGCGGCGGGCCTCGTAGACGAGCGTGCCGTCGATCCGGCTGTCCGGGCGAGCGAAGTAGACGTACTCGAAGAAACAGTGGGCCGTCCGCTCGCGTTCGACGAGCTGGTAGGAGTCGAAGCCGCTCCCGTCGTCGTGGAGGACGACGAGCTCGCCCGGACGGACGTCGCGGACGAGCTCGCCGTCTAGCGTGTCGATCGCGGCCGACTCGGAGGCGAGCACGTAGCCGTCGGGCACCTCCCCGATACAGAGCGGGCGGTTTCCTTCGGGGTCCCGTACGCCGAGTACCGTGTCGTCGTGCATGATCGTGAGCGCGTACGAGCCGTGGAGGCGCTCCATGGTGCGTTTGACGGCGCGAACGAGGTCGGCCTCCAGGAGGTTCCGCGCGAGGTCGTGGGCGATCACCTCGGTGTCGCCGTCGCTCGTGAAGGCGTGGCCGATGTCCTCGAGTTCCGAGCGAAGCTCCTCGCCGTTCACCAGGTTGCCGTTGTGGCTAAGCCCGAGCGATCCGCTCTTGAACGAGACGGAGAAGGGCTGGGCACAGGACTTGTCGACGCTCCCGGCTGTCGGATACCTCACGTGGCCGATACCGGCGCTCCCGTTGAGCGTGGCGAGGTCCGACTCCGAGAAGGCGTCGCCGACCAGCCCCATCGAGACGTGGGTGTGTTGCTGGAACCCGTCGTGGGTGACGATCCCCGCGGACTCCTGACCGCGGTGCTGGAGTGCGTAGAGCGAGTAGTACAGCGGTCGCGCGGCGTCCCTGCCCGAGAGCGAGACGCCGACGACCCCGCACTTCTCGGTCGGCGTGTCCGAGCCGTACCCGGCTGTCATCGACTGTCGACTAGCGAGCGTCCGTTAAAAACCCCGTGAATGTGCTCCGTCGGATCCGTCGGTCCGAGGGAGCTATCCACGGACGTGCATCGATCCGTCGAGAAAGGGCTACTCGCCGGCGCGGGACTGCCAGGCGTAGCCGCGGCGTTTCTTCGATTTGCCGAAGCCACACGCCGAACAGACCTTCTTCTTGGAGTGATACGAGGGCTCACCACAGCGGCGACACTTCACGTGCGTCGTCGTGTTCTTCTTCCCCTGAGCGGGGGTTCCGTCGGTCATGGGTGGATCGAAACGACGTTATCGCCGCGTATAATGGTTGTGTTGTCGTCTTCGAGCACCACGTTCATGTGCTGGTCGTAGCCCGTGAGGGTGCCGACGTA
>SKWB01000033.1 GCA_007129135.1 Halococcaceae archaeon
GTTCGAGGAGCAGGCCCAGCCCGCGGTCGTCGTGAACCGCCGAGAGGAGGGTTCTGATGGGGGCAGAGACGGTCCGTGCGGCGGTCTCCAGCGGGGACTCGCCGCCGTGGTCCGAGAGCCGGGCGTTCGCGACGTAGCGCTCCTCGCCCGTCTCGGGGTCGAAGACGAGGCTGCTCTCGGCCGATCGTTTCCGCAGGAGATACCGCCGTCCCTCGTCGTCCTCGACGGTTCGCATACCGGGTCGTGGGGAGCGAGCGGAATAGCGGTTGTGCTACGCGTCCTCTCCGTCGCCGTCGCTCTCGGCCGCCTCCGACTCGCCGTACAGCTCGTCGAAGTCGAGCCGGGAGTAGTAGTAGAGGCCGTGTGCGAGGGCGAAGACGCCGAGGAGGACGAGCGCGCCGCCGAGTCGCCAGTTCCCCCTGAAGTAGACGAACATGGGACCGACGGTGACGCCGAAGACGCCGATGTGGGCGATTATCACGAGCGTCCAGAACGCCCGGAGCACCGACTTCGGCATGTCGTCGGGTCCGGTGAGCCCGTGGTCCGGAGGCTCCGTGCTTGGGACGGCCGGTCCGACCTCGGGCTCCTCCGGTTCGTGTGCGGAGCGCTCGTCGAGTACCACGAACGGGGTTCGGAGGGATGGATGAAAAACGGTTCGACGTTCAGGTCAGATCGGAGAGTCGGACGGTCAGCGACGAGTGTACCCAGGCGAGCGGGTTGTAGCCGTCGAAGAGGACGAGACCCCCGTCGGCCTCGTACGCCTCGACGCGCTCGACCGCCTCGCCGGCGGGACGCTCGTCGCGACCGTTCCGTTCGTCTCCGGTGCGTGTGGACATCGTCGTCACCGTCACGTGGTACGCGATAGCACGATATATGTGTTGTTGCTTTCCACCGAACCTGAGGACTACTAGGTGATCTAGGTCCTCTGTAGTGTATTCACACGCCGAGCCCCGCCGAAATCGAACGTTCTAGTATCCCCCTAACCGATAGGAACGGGTCGGACGGGTCGAGTCCGGCGGGTCGCCGGGTCACCACGGCGATCGGACCGGTCGAGTCCGGCGGGTCTCCCCGGGACGAACCCCGGACCGTGGCGTCTATAGGTGGGGGTGGCGAAAGCCGGGTATGCAGCAGTCGGGGCTCTCCGAGTTCGAGGCGGGTGCGGGCGAGACCGGGAGTCGAGACCTCGACGCCGACCGGGACGCGGTCGCCGAGGCGGAGGCGACCGCGGGCAACGGCGGCGTCCTCGTCGACGAGGTCGTCGACCCGGAGGAGGCGACGTTCCCGCCGGTCGACGAGCGAGTCGAGATCAGCGTCACGCAGGTGAACTACACGGTCGCCGAGGCGGGGTCGACCGAGCGCCCCATCGTCCACGTCTTCGGCCGCCGCGAGGACGGCACGGCCGAACACGTCCGAGTCTACGACTTCCGCCCGTACTTCTACGCCCCGACCGAGAGCCTCACCGACGCCGACCTCACCGACGGGCGGATCACCGGCAGCGAGGAGGGCTACGAGAGCATCCGGGGCGAGCCCCTGACGAAGATATTCGGTCGGACCCCCCGCGACGTGGGGGGGATCCGCGACGAGTTCGACCACTACGAGGCGGACATCCTCTTCCCGAACCGGTTCCTGATCGACAAGGACGTTCGCAGCGGTATCTCCGTCCCGAACCGCCGCTCGGAGGACGACGGCGCGCTCGTCGTCCACGAGGAGGAGGTCGAGGCGGTCGACCTGCAGGTCACCCCCCGGGTCCACACCTTCGACATCGAGGTCGACGACCGGTCCGGGTTCCCGGAGGAGGGCGAGGAGCCGATCATCTGCCTCACCAGCCACGACTCCGTCCGGGAGGAGTACGTCGTCTGGCTGTTCGACGCGCCCGTCGGCGAGGCGGCGATCCCCGACGAACTCGCCGGCTACGAGTTTCTCGCCGAGGAGGGGGCGGTCGACGTGCGCGGGTTCGAGACCGAGGCCGCGATGCTCGACGACTACCTCACCTACATCGAGGGGACCGACCCGGACGTCCTGACGGGGTGGAACGCCGACGACTTCGACGCGCCGTACCTGCTGGATCGGCTGGAGCGCCTCGACCCAGGTACAGAATACGACCTGCGGGGTGAGCGCCTCTCGCGGGTGAACGAGGTCTGGCGGAACAACTGGGGCGGGCCGAACGTGAAGGGGCGGGTCGTCTTCGACCTGCTCTACGCATACCAGCGGACGAAGTTCTCCGAACTCGATTCTTACAGGTTAGACGCGGTCGCGGAGGTCGAACTCGGCGTCGGGAAGGAGCGCTACACGGGTGCGATCGGCGACCTCTGGGAGCAGGATCCCGAACGCCTGCTCGAGTACAACCTGCGCGACGTCGAACTCTGCGTGGAGATCGACGACCGCCAGGACCTCATCCCGTTCTGGCAGGAGGTCCGCACGTTCGTCGGCTGCAAGCTAGAGGACGCGACCACGCCCGGCGACGCGGTCGACATGTACGTCCTGCACAAGGTCCACGGGCAGTTCGCGCTCCCCTCGAAGGGGAGCGTGGAGGGCGAGGAGTACGAGGGCGGGGCGGTGTTCGACCCGATCACCGGCGTCCGCGAGATGGTCTCGGTGCTCGACCTGAAGTCGCTCTACCCGATGTGCATGGTGACGACGAACGCGAGCCCCGAGACGAAGGTCGATCCCGAGAGCTACGACGGGGAGACGTTTCGTGCGCCGAACGGGACCCACTTCCGGAAGGAACCGGACGGGATCATCCGGGAGATGGTCGACGAACTGCTGACCGAGCGCGAGCAGAAGAAGGACCTGCGGAACGAACACGACCCCGGGAGCGACGCCTACACCGTCTACGACCGCCAGCAGGCCGCGGTGAAGGTGATCATGAACTCGCTCTATGGGGTGCTCGGCTGGACCCGGTTTCGCCTCTACGACCAGGAGATGGGCGCGGCGATCACCGCGACCGGTCGCGAGGTGATCCAGTTCACCGAGCGGGCGGCGAACGAGCGCGACAAGGAGGTGGTGTACGGGGATACGGACTCGGTCATGCTGGAGTTCGGAGCGGACGCGACCGTCGAGGAGGTGATCGAGCAGTCGTTCGACCTCGAGGACTACCTCAACGACCGGTACGACGAGTTCGCCAGGGAGGAGCTCGGTGCGGAGGACCACCGCTTTCAGATCGAGTTCGAGAAGCTCTACCGGCGCTTTTTCCAGGCGGGGAGCAAGAAGCGCTACGCCGGCCACATCGTCTGGAAGGAGGGCAAGGCGGTCGACGACATCGACATCACCGGCTTCGAGTACAAGCGCTCTGACATCGCGCCGATCACGAAGGAGGTCCAGCACCGGGTGATCGAGATGATCGTCACGGGGGTCGATCTGGAGGAGGTGACGACGTACCTGACCGAGGTGATCACCGAGTTCCTCGAAGGGGACCTGCCCTACGACGAGATCGCGATCCCGGGCGGGATCGGAAAACGCCTCGACGCCTACGACACGGCGACGGCACAGGTCCGCGGCGCGCAGTACGCGAACGAGGTGCTGGGGACGAACTTCGACCGGGGGTCGAAGCCGAAGCGGCTCTACCTGAAGAAGGTCCACCCGGACTTCTTCAAGCGTCTGGAGGCCGAGGAGGGCTTCGATCCGCAGCGAGACCCGCTCTACGGCGAGTTCAAGCGGGACCCGGACGTGATCTGTTTCGAGTACGCCGATCAGATCCCCGAGGAGTTCGAGGTCGACTACGAGACGATGCTGGAGAAGACGCTCGAAAAGCCCATCTCGCGCGTGATCGAGGCGCTCGGCATCTCGTGGGAGGAGGTCCGGACCGGCCAGCAGCAGACCGGCCTCGGCAGTTTCATGTAACGATTCTTCATAGACAAACTATTTTTCCCGATTCGAGAACCGATCCCCCCGGAATACGAAACCATTATGCGTCGGACGACCCTCGACACGCGTGAGAGAGATGGCTACGCTAGAGATCAAGAACCTGCACGCGGACGTCGCAGAAGAGGACGGGGAGACGATCCTTCGAGGGGTCGACCTCGAGGTACGGTCGGGCGAGATCCACGCGCTGATGGGTCCGAACGGGAGCGGGAAGTCGACGCTGGCGAAGATCGTCGCCGGCCACCCGGCCTACGAGGTCACCGACGGGGAGGTGCTGATCCACCTCGACGACGGCGACTTCGGCGACGAGTTCGAGATCCCCGAGGACAAGCGCACCTGGAACCTACTCGAGCTGGAGCCGAACGAGCGCGCCGCGCTCGGCGTCTTCCTCGGCTTCCAGTACCCCGCCGAGATCGAGGGCGTCACGCTGACGAACTTCCTCCGCCAGGCGGTCAACGCCCGTCTCGGCGAGCGCGAGGAGCTCTTCGAGGACGACGACGGGGAGGAGCCAGAGCGCGTCGAGTCCGAGGACACCGGCTACGACACCAGCCCGATGGAGGGGCCGGTCGACGACGGCGAGATCGGCGTCGCCGAGTTCCAGCAGCTGCTCCAGGAGAAGATGGAGCTGCTCGACATGGACGAGAAGTTCGCGATGCGGTACCTGAACGCCGGCTTCTCCGGCGGGGAGAAGAAACAGAACGAGGTGCTCCAGGCCGCGATGCTCGAACCCGAGATCGCCGTCCTCGACGAGATCGACTCCGGGCTCGACATCGACCGTCTGCAGGACGTCTCACACGGGATCAACGCGCTGCGCGACGAGCAGGGCACGGGGATCCTGCAGATCACCCACTATCAGCGGATCCTCGACTACGTGAAGCCGGATCACGTCCACGTGATGCTCGACGGACAGATCGCGATGAGCGGCGGCGCGGAACTCGCGGAGAAGCTCGAGGACAAGGGTTACGACTGGGTCAGAGACGAGTTCTACCAGACGGCCTGAATCGAGAGAAACCACCACACACACCACACAATGAGCTCAGAAGAACTCACGAAGAACCAGGAGCGCTTCGATCACAA
>SKWB01000285.1 GCA_007129135.1 Halococcaceae archaeon
CGACGGGCCGTCCTCGCGACGGGGGTGACCGATGACGCTGTGGGAGCACCTGCTGGTGTTCACCCTCGTCGGAGCGGGCTACGTCCTGCTCGCGTTCGCCTGGGCCTACCACCGGAACACCAGGGGGGTGGAGGGGGCGGACGAGGACCGGATCGGGGAGGGTGACGGCCGTCGATCCCAGGGGGAGGACCACCGGTGATCGGACTCGCCGGGCTCGATCCCGCGTTCGTCGCCGTGCTCGTCGGATACTCGGTCGCCGTGTTGCTGATCGGCTACTACGGCTACCTCCGGACCGAGGACGAGGCGGACTACCTCGTCGCCGGCCGTAGCGTCGGACCGATCGTCGGCGGCGCGACCCTCTCGGCGTCCCAGATCAGCGCCGGGACGTTCGTCGGCGCGGTCGGGATCCACTACGTGCTGGGGGTGGGGTTCGTCTGGGCATGGACCGGCATCTGGACGGGCTGGCTCTTCTCGTTGCTGTTCGTGGCGCCGCAGATCCGCCGGTTCGGCGGGCTGACGGTGCCTGACTTCGTGGCCGCTCGCTACGGTGACGACGGCGCCGACGGGCGGCGGACGCGGGCGCTCGCCGCGACGCTCATCGTCGTCGCCTACACGGTGTTCATGAGCGCACAGATCGGCGCGGGCGGGCTCGTCTTCCAGTCGATGTTCGGCGTCCCGCCAGCGATCGGCATGGCGGCGATGGTCTCGATCGCGGTGGCGTACACCGCCGTCGGCGGGATGCGTGCGAGCGTGCTCAGCGACCTCCTCCAGATGATCGTGATGACCGTCGGTGCGCTCGCTGCGGTCGTCGTCTCGGTACGCGCCGTGGGGGGAGCGAGCGAACTCGCCACCCTCGCCGCGTCGTACGACCCGTCGTTCGTCGGCCTGGGGCTCTCGAGGGTCGATCTGTTCGGGTTCGCGCTCGCGTTCGGCCTCTCGGTCGTCGCCACGCCGAGACAGCTCACCCGGTTCTACGCGATACGCGACGAGGCGACCGTCCGTACCGCGATCGGCGTCGCCCTCTGTTTCCAGGTCGTCATCGCGGTCTCGATGGCCGTCCTCGGCGTGGCCGCTCGGGTGCTGTTCCCCGACCTCGCCAACCCCGACCTGGCGAGCATCGTCCTGAGTCTCGAACTCCTCCACCCCGTGCTCGGCGGGCTGCTGATCGCGGCGGTCTTCTCGGCGATGCTCTCGACGGTCGACTCGGTGATGATCGTCACCGGCTCCGGGCTCGCACACGACGTCTACGGGGAGCTGATCGACCCCGACGCGAGCGAGCGCCGGATGGTCTGGGCGAACCGGATCGCGGTCGGCGTCCTCGGGATCGCCGCCCTGGCCCTCGGGCTGCGTCCCGAACTCTTCGGCGGACTGATCCAGCTCGTCGTACTCCTACAGGCGTCGCTCGTCGGTGCTGCCTTCTTCGTCCCGCTCGTGCTCGGGCTCCACTGGCGGGGTGCGAACACCCCCGGCTGCGTCGCGGGGATGCTCGTCGGCTTCCTGACGGTGGCGCTCTGGCACGCCGGAACCGTAATCTACCCCGTCGTCCCGGGGACGGTCGACGCGCTCGTCGGCGACCCCGTCGTCCCCGGCGTCGTGGCGAGCCTCATCGCGTTCGTCGCCGTATCGCTTGCCACCGCCGATCCGTCGCGGGAGACGCTCGAGGGGTTCTTCGAGGTCCGCGGTCGATAGCGGGAGAGCCCCCGTACAGTGGGGACGGATCAGCCGACCGCCCGTCCGCGTCGCTCCAGGAACGCGGAGAGGAGCTTGCCCTCGGCCTTGCGGACGTGCTGGTGGAACGTCGCCGAGGCGATGCCGAGTGACGATGCGACCTCCTCGGCGGTGCTCTTTCGCGGCCAGTCGTAGTACCCCGAGTAGTACGCCGTCTCGAGCGAGGTACGCTGTCTGTCGGTCAGAACCCCGTCGAGTCCCTCGCGGAACTCGTTGATCGTCTCGATCGGTCGCTCGAGCTCCTGTTTCGAGACCAGCGTCGACTCGGGGTTCAGCTCCGAGTACGCGGCGACGACCTCCCTGACGTTCGCCGTCCGGGGCGTCTCGACGACGAGCTCGCCGACCCCACACTCGGCGGTCGCCTCCCTGACCGTGGCGCCGAAGCCCATCATCGCGTCCGTCCCGCTCGCCGTCCTGGTTACCTCGAGGAGACAGTCCTCCTCGCCCTCGCTGACGACGCGACAGCGCTCGACGGTGTCGAAGCGCTCGACTGCCGAGACCGATTCCTCGGGGTTCGCCTCCTCGACGCGGAGGTAGGTGAGGTACGTCCCCTCGTCGGCGAGGAGGTCGCGTTCGACCGTACACCGACACGCCAGCTCGTCGGAGACGGCGACGGCGAGACAGCCCCGGTCGGTCACCTGGAACTCGAGTCGGACGACGTGATCGGACAGCAACAGCTCCCGGTTCTGGACGGCGTCGATCGCGAACCCGATCGTCTCGCCGAGGACCTCGAGCCCGCGGGTCACCGACCCGTTCACGAACTCATCGCCGGCCGCGGAGACGACGAGGACGCCGTAGACACGATCGCCGTAGCGGAGCGGGACCGCGGTGACCGTCTCGAGCGAACCATCGCCGTCGGTCGACCCCCGGTCGTCCTCCCGATACCGTCTCACGACGCTCGCCTCCCTCGACTCGATCGCCTCGAGGACGGCGCCGTCCTCGATCCGTCCGACGGGGATCCGTTCGAACGCCGCCAGGTGCTCGTCGTCGATCCCGACGCCGACGTTCGTCCGTATCTCCCTCTCGGTGGCGCCCACTTCCGCGATCCAGGCGCTCTCGTAGATCTCCGACCCCGCGAGGCGGGTGCAGACGCGCTCTTCGATGTCCGCACGGCATCCGGCGTCGATCAGCTCCTGGACGAGGTCCTGGACGAGCGTGTTGATCCGGTTGAGCACGTCGAGCTGGTCGCGCTGTTCGCGAACGGTGCGCTCTCGCTCGTGGATCGAGCGCTCGCGATTCGCACGACCGACTTCCGCACCGAGCGCGGCCGCCAGCAGCTCTGCGAGGTGGAGGTCCCACCGTTCGAACCCCTCCTCCCCCTCGGCCACGATCGAGAGCACCCCTTCCCCGTCGATCGGGACGTGGACGCTCGGACCGACACCGTTCGCCCCGGACCGACGGTCGTCCGCTGGCGGGGACTCCACGACCTGGTCGCTCCTGAACGCCCGTCCTGCGAGCGTCGCGTCGAGGTCGTAGGCGGGCGTGGACTCGATCAGCCGGTCGGCCCCATCGCTCGTCGCGACCGCCTCGAGGGCGTTCCGATCAGCGTCGAACAGCCGCACGCACCCGACCTCGAACCCGAGGATCCGATCGACCGCGTCGAGGGCGGCCGCGGCGATCTCGTCGACCCCGTCGAACCGGGAGAACCCCCGACTCGCCTCGTTGAGCGCCTCGAGCTGGCGTTCGCGTCGTTTCTTCGCCGAGGTGTCGGTCAGGACGCCGACCGTACACCCGCGATCGGTTCCGTCCTCGGCCCCACAGGCGCTCAGCCGGAGTTCGCACGGGAGTACGCTCCCGTCGTCCGTGTAGATCGGACACTCGAAGCGAAGCACGTCGCTGTCCGACGCGGCCAGCCGGTCGATCGCGTCCCTGGCCGTCCGCTCGTCGACGACCAGCCCGCCCTCGCCTCGCGACAGCTCCCCGTACTCCTCACGTGCGACCCCGTCGACCTCGCCGACGAGCAGTTGCGGCAACCGCATCGTCTCGAGGTCTCCCCTCGAGTACCCAGTGAGCGTCGCCAGGCCGTCGGTGACGACGAGGAACCCGAGGTCGTCGTCGACCTCGAAGGCGCCGACCCCGACCGTCTCGAACATCCGCTCGTATCGATCGCCTTGCCGCCGGTGTCGCTCGGCCTCCCACTCGCGGGCGGCGAGGATCACGTACGTGCGCTCGTCGGTCTCGACGGACGCCGCCGACGCCTCGACCGTCATCCGCTCGCCGCACGCCGTGTGACGACCGAGGGAATCGACCCGTGCGGCCCCCTCGGCGAGGGCGTCGTCGATCAACGCCTCGACGCCGTCCGCGTCGTAGAGCTCCGCCGGATCCGCACCCAGCAGCTCGATCTCGTCGAACGCCCGGCGGGCCCGGACGTTACAGTCGACGATCCGGCGCCCCTCGGCCTCGAGAACGAGCACCACGTCGGTGCTTCGCGTGAACGTCTCCCGGAGTCGGTCGACCGATTCGCCCGGATCGGGTGGGTCCGTCCACTCGGAGAATGCCATACTACTATCGTCGAACGGAGCTACCTAAAACCGGAACCTAGGTACCTCGGTAGTCGGGCGAGCCGTTTCGCGGCCGACTGGTCCGACCGGGGGGCGGCGGGACGTCACGCACCACCGTGGGGAGAGGCGGGGTCACTATATGTGTTCGCGGGCCGATATCGGGCCATGGGAACGTTCGTCGTCGTCGGCGGTGACGCCGCCGGTATGTCGGCCGCGAGCAAGGCCAAGCGGGACGACCCGGAACTCGAGGTCGTCGTCTTCGAGATGGGCGAGTGGGTCTCCTACGGCGCCTGCGGCCTGCCGTACTACATCAAAGGCGAGATCCAGAGCCTGGAGGACCTCGTCTCGGTGACCCCCGAGGAGTTCAGAGAGGAGCGCGACATCGACCTCAGGACGGGTCACGAGGTGGTCTCGATCGACCCGGAGGACCGAACCGTGACGGCCAGCCACGACGAGGGCGAGGTCGTCCAGGGCTACGATCACCTCCTCGTCGCGACGGGCGCGGAGGCGACCGTCCCGCCGATCGAGGGTACCGACCTCGAGGGCGTCTACACGCTCGGGTCGATGACCGACGGCAAGGAGCTCCGGGAGTACGTCGCACGCGCCCGGGCGGAGGGCGACCTCCTCCAGCCGGACCGGGGGCCCGCCTGCCAGTTCCTCGAGACGTGTACCGAGCCGGTGGGGGTCGTCGGCGGGGGCTACATCGGCA